>JAEWHZ010000220.1 GCA_023387585.1 Pseudomonadota bacterium | reverse complement strand
AACTTTGCCGAAAATCAAATCGATCGCCGTCGCAGCCTATTCGGCGCCCATGGAAGAGCCGATCCGCAACGGGCTCTACACCTATACGGCAACCAATATCGTCACCTGCCGGCTGGAGCTCGACAGCGGCGTCAGCGCGATCGGCTGGACGCATGGCGACAAGATCGTCTTCACGGCCATGGAAGAGATCGCCGGGCTTCTGGTCGGGCAGGAACTGAATGCGGAGCGGCTGTGGGCACGCATGTACCAGCCCAAGCTGTTCGGCCGTCGCGGCCTTGAGCAGCGCGCCATCAGTGCCCTCGACATCGCGGTCTGGGACGGGCTTGGCAAGGAAGCCGGCCTGTCGATCCACCGCCTCGTGGGCGGATTCCGTGACAGCGTGCCGGCCTATAAGGCGGGCGGCTATTACGGTGAGAACAAGACGCTCGCCGATTTGCAGCGCGAGGTGTCCGGCCATATCGAGGGCGGCGCGCGGGCCATCAAGATGAAGATCGGCGCGGTCTCCATCCGCGAGGATATCGAACGGATCGACGCGGTGCGCGAGGCCATCGGGCCCGATTCTGGCCTGTTGGTCGACGTAAACAACGCCTATGACCGCATCAGCGCCAAGCAGATGGCGGTGGCCCTCGATGAGCGCGACGTGTTCTGGTACGAGGAGCCGCTTTCGCCCGACGATCTGCAGGGCGCGGCCGTTCTCGCCGAGCAGACTCGCACGCCGGTGGCCAATGGCGAGAACGAATACACCCTGAGCGGCTTCCGCGACCTGATCGATTCCGGCGCCGTCGACGTGCTCAATGCCGATGCCCAGATCCTCGGCGGCATCACTGAATGGATCAAGTGCGCGCATTACGCGCAGGCCAAGCACATCCCCGTGGCGCCGCATGGCGACCAGGAAATCCACACGCAGCTGGTCGCGGCCGTCCCGAACGGGATGATCGTCGAATATTACGACAACAGCCTCAACCGGCTGAAGGACGTGATGTTCGACCGCCGGCTCGATCTCAATTCCGACGGCTCGATCACGCCCTTTTCCCAGCCCGGCCTGGGCATCGAGATCCTGGACAACCAGGTGGAGAAATTCCGGACGATGAACGCGATCGTCCGTTAGGCATTACAAGGAGGAAGACCATGAGGACCAAAACAGCAGCGATTGCGCTGGCCTTCGGACTTATGGCGGGCGCCTCGCCCGTCCTGGCCCAGGAAGTCGGCGACCAGCTTATCGTCTACACGGGCACCGGTTCGCCCGACGAGCTCGCCAATGCCATCGTCGATGGCTATGTCGAGATGATGAAGGAGAAGTACGGCGTCGATATCGATGTCCAGCTGGTCTCCGGATCGGCCGCCACCGCCTGGGTGACCTTCAATACCGAATGGCCCAACCCGACGGGCGACATCTACCAGCTCTATACCGAGAACGTCGCCGAAGGTGCGGCGGAAGGCCGCTGGCTCAATCTGCGCGAGCACTTCACGGACGAGGAATGGGCCCGCTACGACCAGCAGGGCCTCGAGGCGATGAACACCGGCGGCACCTCGCTGCCCATGGAGCTGGCAGCGTCCGTGCTGGTGGTTCAGGACAGCCTGGACGAGGGTTCGGTGACCTCATGGGAGAGCCTCGGCGATCCGCAGTTCGCCGGGCGCACCACGTTCGAATCCGCCATCGCGGTCGGGTCCGGCATCAACGTGGTGGCCGCGGCCGCCGTGGTGGTCGGATCGGACTGGAACACCTGGTTCGTCGACGGCCAGTTCGACGAGGAGGCCGCCCGGCCGGCCTTCGACAAGGTGAGCGAATGGGCCGACAACGCCCTGACGCTGACCCAGGGCAGCGGCAGCGTCCGTCCCCTCCTGGCACGCGGCGAGGCCCTGGTGTCGAACTGGTGGTGGCATAGCGGGGTGATGGAGCAGGCCGCCGGCGTGCCGGTGCATGTCGTGTTCCCCGAAGAAGGCGTTCCGGCTGCCGTCGCCACCGGCCCCGTGGTGGCCAGCACCTCGCAGAACCCGGTCGCCGCCATCGAGTGGGTCAAGTATTTCCACTCGCTGGAAGCCGCCGCCATCGGCGACGAGCTGGGCTGGGCGAGCCGCTACCGCATGCAGGGCGAGCCCGCCAGCGCCGACTGGGATCACTTCATGGCCAATGCCGAGATCTTGTGGGTGGACGAGTTCCGCACGCTGGCCCAGTCGCCGGAATACAATCAGCAGTTCCTCGATTTCTACAATCGGGTCGTCATCCAGGGCCAGTAAGCGCCCCCGCGTTCCGGCAGCGGCCGAAAGGCCGCTGCCGTCTTATTGACCGACCCCGTATCAGGCAGATATCGCTGTGGCCCAAGACATCGTTTCCGACCCTATGGTCGACACGCGGCTCAGCCGGAGCCGAAACCTGCGACGCCAGATATTCTATCGTCTGTGCGCGCTTCCCGCTCTTGCCGTGACCGTCGGGGTCACGCTCGTGCCCATGGGCCTGCTGCTCTATCTCAGCCTGGTCGACCAGGGCACGCGCATGCCGACGCTGCGCTACTACATCGCGTCGTTCACCGACCCGTTCTTCATGCGCACGCTCGGCACGACGCTGGGGCTGGCGGGCGGCGTTACCGTGGTTTCCATCATCCTGGCCATGCCGCTGGCCTATTTGCTGGCACGCAAGACCGTCCTGCGGAACATCGTCCTGCCTGTGATCAGCATTCCACGCATGTTGCCCTTCGTGGTGGTGGCCTATGCGATGATCCTGCTGATGGCACCGACGACCGGTGTTCTGATCCAGGCGCTGAATTCGCTCGGCATCGTGTCCGGCCCGCTGTTCTTCCTGTTCGACTGGCCGGGCCAGGCGATCGCCTTCGGCTATTCCGGCATCGTGGTCGCCGCAGCCGTGCTCACCGGCGTCTTGATGTCGGTCGACCGCCAGCTCGAGCAGGCGGCCGTCAGCATGGGCGCCTCGCCGCTGCGCGCCTTCTTCACCATCACGCTGCCGCTTTCCATTCCCGGGCTCATCGCCGCGAGCGCGTTGATCTTCACCTCGATCATCACCGCCTATTCCGTGCCGGTCATCCTCAGCGGCCGGGTGCCCTACATGATCTCGGTGGTGATCGCGAGCAATCTGCTGACCTTGCAGCAGCACCATCTCGCCTATGCGCAGGCGATCATCGTGACGGTCATCGCGATCTCGATCACGGCCGGCACCCAGATATTCCTCAACCGTTTCGGAAGAAGAGCCTGATCATGCTGCGCGGACTGACCCGTTTCGCCGCTGGCCTGGGGTGGACGACCTATGTCTCCGCCATCATCCTGTGGCTCATATTCCCGCTTCTGCTCATCCTGTTCGCATCGTTCCAGGGAACGATCTCCATCACGGCCGATGTCTCCAATCTCAGCTTCTCGGCCTATGAGAACATTCCACGCCGCTATTGGGACTCACTGTGGTTCACGGTGCAGATGGCGCTGATCGCTACCGGTGTCGCGCTTCTGGTCTCGGTGCCCGCTGCCTGGGCCATGGTGCGCGGGCGTCTCAGGGAGCGCCGCATCCTGAGCAATCTGGTGCTGCTGCCCGATGTTGTGCCGCACATCATCCTCGGCATCGCGCTGCTGACACTCTATCTGCAGATCGGACTGGCACGGACCGCGTTCGGCCTCTTGGCGGCGCTGACGGCGCTCAGCCTGTCCATGGGATTGCGGTTTTCCGAGGCATTGCTCGAAGGCCTGCCGGAAGAATATGAGCTGGCGGCGGAAACGCTGGGCGCGAGCAAACTGCGGGCCTTCACCCTCGTGGTCCTGCCTCTGATGGCACCCGGCCTTGCGACGGCGGCGCTGTTCATCTTCATCGCCAACATGGTCACCTTCGAGCTTTTGTTCTTCATCTCGGGGCCCAATGCCACCCCGATCGCGGTGCGCCTGTTCTCGGACATCGTGGATCGGGGCATCCTGCCGCATTCGGTCGCGATGGCCTCGATCATGATCTACATCGCCATCGCGTTCTACGCCTTCGTAGCCCTCGTAATCGGACCAAAATATCTGGTCGGCAGCAATATTTCCAGGAAGGGCTGAATATGTCCCTAGAATTGGCGCGCCCGGTTCGTCTGAGCAATCTTCAGAAGAAATTCGGTACATTCCAGGCTCTCAAGGGCATATCCCTCGATATAGAGGCCGGGGAGTTCATTACTTTCCTCGGCCCGAGCGGATGTGGAAAGACCACGACGCTCAAGATCGTGTCGGGCCTGCTGACCCAGGATTCGGGCGAGATCTTCTTCGACGACCGGCGGGTGGACCAGTTGCCGCCGAACAAGCGCAATATCGGCCTGGTGTTCCAGAACTACGCGCTGTTCCCGCATATGACGGTGCGCGAGAACGTCGCTTTCGGCCTGCGCATGCGCGGCTGGTCGAAGTCGCGGCAGAACGAGCGCGTCGACGAGATGCTGGCGCTGGTGCGCTTGCAGGCCATGGCCGACCGCAAGCCCGAGCAACTCAGCGGCGGCCAGCAGCAGCGCGTCGCCGTGGCACGGGCGCTCGCTTTCTCGCCGGACCTGGTGCTGCTCGACGAGCCCTTGTCCAATCTCGACGCCAAGCTGCGCGAGGAGGTTCGGCTCGATCTGCGCAACATCCAGCGCAAGTCGCAGCAAACGACGATCTTCGTCACCCACGACCAGATCGAAGCGCTGGTGATGAGCGACCGCATCGTGCTGATGAATGCCGGCCAGGTCGAGCAGGTCGGCTCGCCCAAACAGCTCTACAACGAGCCGGGCACGGAGTTCGCCGCGCGCTTCGTCGGTGCCAACAACCTGGTTGCGGCCGAGATCATGCGCGACGGCTCCAAGGCAGTGGCCAGGGTGGGCGGCGATGTCGTGGTTCCGCTCGACACGGTAGCGGGCAATGTGGGGGGACAGGGAAGTCCGATCTGGCTGTGCATCCGGCCCGAGCATGTGGAGATCGTGCCCGAACGTCAGGCCGATGCCGTGTGCGGCGCGACCATCACCGATCTGGTTTTCCAGGGCACCTCGGTGCTGATCGAGCTCGACGCCGAGGCGCTGGGCCCGATGCGGGTCGAGCTTGCCTCGCACAAGGTGCAGGACCTCGAGGTCGACCAGCGTGTCGGTGTCTCCGTGACCGTCGCGCACGCGGTCGCGCGCTAGAGTGCGGTCAGGAAAAGTTGCAGACTTTTCCGGTTCGACCGCACGACAAGACAACAATTTAGAGCTCCTGTTCTGATTCAATCAGAACAGGAAATGCTCTGGTTCTTTTCCAAGTTTCGGGGCCTGCCATGTTCGATATGTTTCATTCCGCCATTACCCGTGGATGGTTCAGCGCGGAGGCCGTGGCGCTGTGGAGCGACCGGGCAACGATCGAAGCCTGGATGGAGGCCGAGTTCGCACTGGCCCAGGCCCAGGGGGAACTGGGGATCATCCCCGCCGACACAGCCGGGCTCATGCGCCAGCATGTGCAGGTGGAAAAATTCGATCTCGAAAGCATGGCGCGGGAGGTGGGGACGATCCTGCATCCGCTGGTGCCGTTCCTGCACCAGTTCGAGGCCATGTGCCCGCCGGACGTCGCCGGCTACCTCCATTGGGGCATAACCACCCAGAACATCTTCGAGACCGGCGCCGCGCTACAGCTTCGGAACACGCATGCCAACATCATGCGCGATCTCGACAGGAGCATTCTGGAGCTGGCCCGGATCGCCCGACAGCACGCCGGCACCATCCAGGCCGGCCGTACCCACGGTCAGCATGCAGTGCCGGTAACCTTCGGCTACAAGCTCGCGGGATGGGCCGTCGAACTCGAGCGCCAGAAGGCAAGGCTCGATGATCTGTCGAAGGACGCGTTGACCGCTCATTACGGCGGCGCGGCCGGCACGTTCGGCGCCATGGGCGGGCGTGGCCGGGAGGTGCAGGCGCGGGCGGCGGCCATTCTCGGGCTGGCGCCCACGCGCGTCGCGGCGCGCAGCAATTTCGACGGCGTGGCATCCTACATGGCCGCGCTGGGCGTCTTCGCCGGCCTGATCGAGAAGATGGCGGGCGAGGTGTCGTTCCTGCAGCGCACCGAGATCGCCGAGGTGCATGAGCGACACGAATACGGCATCGTCGGCAGCTCGACCATGGCCCAGAAGCGAAACCCGACCCGCGCCAACAACATCATCGGCGTGGCCCGCCTGCTCAAGGCGCGGGTGCCGATCATTTTCGACTCCCTGGTGCGGCTCAACGATGCGGATTCGGTGACCAGCAATCTTGCCGACGTGACCGTGCCCGAGATCGCGGTGATGGCGGCATCGCTGGCCGAGAAGTGGCATGAGGTGGTGGTCGGCCTGCATGTCGACGAGGACAGGATGCTGGCCAATTTCCAGCTCACCAACGGGCTGATCATGTCCGAAGCGATCATGATGGAGCTGGCGCCGCTGATCGGCCGGGGCAGCGCGCATCACGTGCTCTATGACGCGGTGTCGGCGGTGCTGGACAAGGGCAGCAGTTTCGAGGCGGCGATCCGGAACCATGAAGCGGTCGCGGCGGCCGCGGCAAAGCTCGATATCTCCGATCTCGTCGATCCGAAGCGCTATGTGGCCGAGGTGACGGACTGGGTGCACGAGGAAGCCGAGGATCTGTTGTCCGGTGCGCCGGAGGGCGACGGCGCTCGTCGCTGACCAAGGGGCTATCGACGGGGGAACCTGCTTCGGCCATCGAAGGCAAAGTCAGGAAGCAGGCCAGCCACGAAATCTGAAAAAAATCGCTGTCAAGGGTGGTTCTGCAGGTTTATTTGCGTAGGGTTCGCGCGTCCACGATCAACATGGAGAACGGATTCTTGAAATTTAATAGAAAGATCCTGCTTTCGCTGCTGACGTCCGCTGCCGTTACATTGACTGTTCCCGCGTCATACGCTCAGGAATCGCTTCCTGGAGAAGGAAAGACTGTACAGTTGGCGCAGCCGACTGGCGATGATACTGGGTGGATTCTTACTTATATCTACGCGCAGCTCCTCGAGGAGCTTGGTTACGAAGCGCTCGACGTGCTCACCGTGGATCTTCCCGTGGCTTTCGTGTCCATGGCGCAGCGCGACGTCGATATTTATCCTTATGGATGGTTCCCGCTACACAATACATATCTCGACGGTGTCGCGAATGATGTGGAAGTCGTCGGCCATGTGGTCGAGCAAGGCGCGTTGCAAGGCTATCTGGTCGATCGTGCTTCCGCCGAGGCGTTGGACATCACCTCGCTCGATGACTTCAAGCGCGATGAGGTGAAGCAGGCGTTCGACCGCGATGGGGACGGGCGTGCGGACCTCGTTGCATGCCCGGCAGGCTGGGGATGCGAACTGACGATCACCTACCAGATGGCTGCGTTCGAACTGGGAGACCATGTGAACGAGATCAGGGCCGGGTATTCGGCCTCGATGGCGGATGCGATTGCCGCCTATCAAAGCGGCGAGCCGATATTCTTTTACACCTGGACGCCGAACTGGACCGTCAACGAGTTGGTGCCGGGCGAGGATGTCGTCTGGATCGAGACCCCCTCCATCGAATTGCCCGAGGAACAGCAGGAGCTGGCCGACGCGGCCATCGTTTCCGGCGTGGACGGCTGCGTGTCCGATCCCTGCCAGCTTGGCTGGCCGGTCAACGACATCAGCGCCATTGCGAGTAGCGCATTCCTCGAAGAGAATCCCGCAGTGCGCCGGATGCTCGAACTGGCGTCGGTCGATATCAGCTTCATTTATGCCCAGAACGCGGCTATGCGCGACGGCGAAAACGCCGAAGAGGACCTTCGTCGCCAAGCTGCTGAATATATTGAGGCGAACCGTGAAACGGTTGATGGCTGGATCGAACAGGCCGTTGCTGCAGCGCAGTAGTTCGGCAAGCTCCTAATGCTATGTGAATCCGGCGGCCGTCATGTCCGCCGGATTTTTGCAGTCGTATCGGCAAAACCTCGTCGACCCGGGGCCTTTGATGTGATGTAGCCTACCAGGACTGGCGGCCGTACCAGTCATCGATTTCCTTCTTCACCTCATCCTTGGCCTTGCCGTAGCGCTCCTGGATTTTGCCTTCGAGCTGCTCGCGCTTGCCGTTGATCTGAGCAAGGTCGTCATCAGTGAGCTTGCCCCACTGCTCCTTCACCTTGCCGGAAAACTGCTTCCAGTTGCCTTCGACTCTGTCCCAAGCCATCTCACATCTCCTGTGTTGTCGGTTGAGTCAGAACGGGCGGGGGCGCGGCGTGGTTCCGGGCAACGAACCTGCCGCCGGATCCGGCTCTACGGACGAAATTCCGTCCTCATCGGTCGTCTAGGCGAATGACGACGCAATTACTGAGTGGGGAGACAGGAACGGGCGCGAAAAACGCGTCACATCGACCGCTTGGGGATGAAGATTGGTGGAGCCAAGCGGGATCGAACCGCTGACCTCTTGCATGCCATGCAAGCGCTCTCCCAGCTGAGCTATGGCCCCAAGGGGATCGCCGGAAAACCCCCGGCGAAGCGAGGCGGAACCTAGTTGAG
>JAEWHZ010000075.1 GCA_023387585.1 Pseudomonadota bacterium | reverse complement strand
ACATCGAGGCGATCATCGAGGTGACGTAGTCGCCCGGCGGCAGCTGGATGATCATGAAGGCGATCAGCGAGATCCCGAACAGGGTCGGGATCATGTAGAATATCCGCTTGATCACATAGCGCAGCATATGGGTTCCCCCTGCCCCGGCTCAGCGCCAGTTGATCTCGATGGCTTCGAGCGTCGCCAGCGAATCCAGCGTCACGCTCGCGCGGCCCCCGGTGACGGAGACCGCGACGCCCGTCCCCGCACCCGCCAGCCTGGCCCCGGCGCCGGTCGCGCCTTCCGGCAGCTTCAGCGACAGGGTGAGCGGGCCCACCGGCATCACCTCGCGGATCGGGCCCTTCATCATCATCGGGTTGGTGAGGTTGTTGAGCAGCACCACCGTCGACCCCTCGCCCTCGCGCACGCAGATATCGACGATCCCCGGCCCTTCGAGCGTGACGTCGGACGGCTTGCCGAGCGCCCAGCGCACAGCGTTGGCGATCAGCCTGCCGTGGTCGGCGGCCATGACCTCCCAGAAAATCGCGCCGATATTGAACGGGATATAGACGGAGCGCCCGCCGCCCTCATGCTCGCGCGCCACCACGGCGGCGCCGCGCGGGTCCTCGCGCGGATAGACCTCCTCCATCGGCAGGTCGGGGAAATCGGGCACGAACAGGAAGGGCGAAACGGTGTCGGGCGCCGCCTCGATGCCGATCAGATGCGTGCCGCCCATGATGCGGCCGGCGCCGTCGAAGCCGGAGGCGATCGGGTGTTCGCCATTGATCGCGACATAGGTGTTCTTCACCGGCCCGCGCGCCGGGCTGGTAACGGTGTAACCGAGCAGATCGGCCAGCAGCGGGGCGTCGCGCTTCTCATTGTCGGGCGTGCGGGTGCCGGTCTCGTGGGCGACGACCAGCGCCCCGCCCCGCGCCACATAGCGCTCGAGCATTTTTGCCTGCTCGTCCGACAGGCAGGTCGAGTTGCACAGGATGACGACGCGGAAACGGTCGAGCGCCGCGTCGGTCATGGCCCCGTCCGACAGCAATTCGAAGGGCAGCCGCGCCTCGACCAGGGCGTGATAAAAACCCAGATCATGCGCCTCGGCCTGGCGGCGCGAGACGTGGTCGTGATGGCGCAGGGTCGTCGTCGGATCGAGGATGGCGATCTCGGCCACCGGCACGGTATTCTCGATCGCCGGCTCGATGCGCGCGGCGAGCCCGAAACTTTCGGCCACCGGCTCGATCCAGCGCGTGTCCGGCACGACGCCGTTGAACTTGGTGAACCAGGCGCGCAGCCCCTGGGCGGTGCCGCTGTCGATCCAGGCCTGCATCTCGGGGCCGGTGGTCACCGCGTCCTTCCAGCGATGCTCCTCCTCCGGCCCGATCGAGGTGATCAGGATGGCCGGGCGGTCGCGGAAGGTGGCGCGCATGCGCTTGGCGTTGCGGCCGGCCATCCACACCGGCTCCGTGCCCCGCCGTCCCTGATCGTCGACGCAGAGGAAGGGGCAGTATTTCTCGATCATGGCGAGATCGAATTCCATCAAGGACACCGAGCCCATATTGGGGATGAAGCTGGTGTGCGGCTTGATCGCCTTCATCACCTCGTCCCACTCGACCACGAGCCGGCTCAGCTTGGTGCGCCGCCACGCCCCCCAGGCGAGCCAGGCCGGATCGTCGAGGCTGTTGGTCAGCGGCAGATCGTGCCCGGAGGCGGCCTTGAAATCGCTGCGGCAGGCGTCGCAATAACACACGCCGTGTCCCTGCCAGCGATTGGCGAAGATGGCGTCGATGTCGTAGTTCGCGGTGATCTCGCGCAGCACGTCCGGCATGAACTTGAAGTTGTAGTCGGAATAGGCGCAGGTCACCCACACCTCGGGGAAGGCCCAGTGGCGGCGCGGCTTGCCGTGCTTGTCCACCATGACCCATTCGGGATGCGCCTCGGCGGCGTCCTGGTGGATGGCGTGCGGGTCGACGCGGGCCATGACATGCATGCCCAGTTGCCGCGCGCCGTCGACCAGCTCGCCGAAGGGGTCGGTGTCGGCGATGAATTTCGACACGTAGTGATACGGCACCTTGCTCGGATAATAGGCGACGTAGCCGCCGGCGCTGAGGCAGGTGGCGTTGGACTGCGTGCGCTTGAACACGTCGATCCAGAATGCCGGATCGAAGCGCACCGGATCGTCCTCGGCCAAGGTGAGCTGCGTCCAGCGGGTGGCGGATTTGTACCAGTGCGGGGTGCGCAGGTCGGCGGGGGTGCGGGCGGCGGCGTCGAGCATGGCGGGGTCTTCCGAATGCGTGTCGGGAACGGCGCCGGCCGGAGGGCCGGCGCCTGATTGCGGATGGCGCTGTCGGTTCGCGTCAGGTCTTGAAGAACTGCTCCGGACGCGCCGGGCCGGGCGTCGGCCAGCCGAACGAGTTCGGCATCACGGGCATCAGGTTGACGACGTTGTTCTTGACGATGCCGTAGCCGTCGGCCGGCAGGCTGACGCCAAAGGTGAAGAACAGATCGGCCGCGTTCTCGAGGATTTCGGCCATGATCTCGTTCTGGCGCGCCTGGTCCGCCGTCTGGCCGAGCTGGCGATAGAGCGCCTGCTGGGCCTTGACCGCCTCGGGCGGTTCGATGGCGTTCTCGTTATTGGGCTGGGTGTAGTAGAGCGCCCAGCCCTGCGCATAGAAGCAGTTGTTGTTGATCGGCACGTAAAAGCGCGCGTCGAGCATGGCGGCGATGCCGGAATTGGCGCCGAACTGGTGCGCGGTGGCGTCGTATTCGCGCCCGTGGCGCACGCGGGTCTCCCATAGCGAGCGGTCCATGGTGCGCATCTGCGCGTCGATCCCCACCGCCTGGAACATGGGGATAGCCAGTTCGAACATGTCGAGGAAGGTGGTGCGGGTCTGGTCGATCTCGAAGATGATCGACAGGCGCCTGCCCTCGGAATCGAGCCGGTAGTTCTCGCCGTCGCGGTCGGGGATGATCTCGTCGAGCATGGCGTTGGCGCGGTCCGGATCGTATTCGGTCCATTCCTTGGCCAGCCGCTCATTGTAGAGCGGGTCGCCCTCGCGGATCGAGGCCTGCGCCGGCGCGCCCTGCCCCACGAACACCGCGTCGATCAGCGCCTGGCGGTCGATGGCGATCGACAGCGCGTGGCGGAAATCGACATCGTTGAACAGCTCGCGCTTGGTCGCATCGACATGGTTGAGGTTCAGCTGGAACGCCATGACGTTCGCGGCCGTCTCGGTGAGCGTATAGAACGAATAATCGCCCGTCTCCTGCCCGTCGAACAGCGTCGGCCGGTTGGCGGGGGTGGCGATATACTGGTCCATGATGTCGATCTCGCCCTGCAGCGTCTTGAGCAGCAGCACTTCGGGATCGGCCACCATCTGGTAGACCACGCGGTCGAAATAGGGCAGCTGGGTGCCCTCGGTGTCGACCTTGAAATAATAGGG
>JAEWHZ010000151.1 GCA_023387585.1 Pseudomonadota bacterium | reverse complement strand
GCCAGCCGCACCAGCCTCGCCTGCTCGCCGGTGTGCCAGTCGACGGTGATGCTGGGCGACAGCGCGGATTTCCTCAACAGCACCATCTCCTCCTCGCGGCTGGTCCAGTCGGCGGCCCAGTGAGTGGGGGATTAACCGCGGCTTAACCATGCGCAGCAAACCTGTGCCCGCCCTAACGCGCGATTATCCATAGACGGCTAGCTTCGGGCACCGATACGGACCGCGCCCGATGAAGCTGTTGAACCTCATTCTGCGACGCCGCCGCACCGCGCCCGGGCGTGTTCCGGGAGCGCGCGCTTTCGCGCGCGATGCGCGCGGCGTCACGGCCATCGAGTTCGCGCTGCTGGCCCCGCCCTTCTTCGCCATCGTGCTCGCCATACTCGAGACGGCGCTGGTGTTCATGGCCGCGGAGATTTTCGACAGCGCCGTGCACGACGCCAACCGCGCCATCATGACCGGCCGCGCCCAGGCGCAGAGCGCCACGCTCGACAATTATCGCGACATGGTGTGCGGCCACACCTTCGGCATGCTCGACTGCGACGCCATCCACATCGTCGTCAGCCCGGTCGGCGATTTCACCTCGGCGAGCCCGCCCCCCCCCGTCGCCTCCGATTGCAGCGAGCAGGATTGCCGCTGGACCGAAGAGGAGGCCTTCGATCCCGGCGGCGGCTCCAGCGTCGTGCTGGTGCGCGCCTATTACCGCTGGCCGGTGATCATCAATTTCTTCGGCATCGGCATGGCCAATTTGCCGGACAATACGCGGCTTCTGGCTTCCGTGCGTGTGTTCCGCAACGAGCCCTTCACCTGGCGTTCGGGGGGCGGGTCATGAGCGGGGGATGGGCGGCACTTTCCGGCCTGCTGCGCCGGTTCCGGCGCGAAGGGCGCGCCACGGCCGCGGTCGAGTTCGCGCTGATCCTGCCGATCATGCTGCTGGTCTATCTCGGCACCATGGAGGCGAGCGCGCTGCTCTCGATGGATCGGCGCGTGCAGATCGTCAACGGCACGGTGGGCGACCTGGTGGCGCGCGCCAACAAGGAGATCGCCTCGAGCCAGCTGCGCGATTATTTCCGCGCCGCCGAGAACATCATGCAGCCCTTCAGCACCGCCTCGCTCGTGCAGACGGTGACGCTGGTTTCCGTGGCCCAGGACGGCAGCACCCAGGTGCGCTGGAGCCGGCGCTTCGTCGCCGGCGCGTCAGACCATGTCGCCGGTCACAGCGCCGGCACCAGCTACCCCCTGCCGGCCGAGACCATCGACGTGGCGCGCGGCGGCTATGTGATCGCGTCGGAATCGAGCTACGTCTATACTCCTCTGCTCGGCCTCGTCATGCCGGCGAACTTCCCCCTCGCCAAGCGCAATTTCTACAGCCCGCGCTTCGGCACCGAGATCCGGTTCGCCTCCTGACCGCACCCCGATCGCCTTGCCACGCGCCGGTCGCCATGCCACACGGGCCGGAACCGTCTCAGGAGCGCGCAGGGCATGGAAGACACCACACTCGTACCCGTTTTCGACCTCGGTGGCGTCTTCGTCGACTGGAACCCGATGTATCTGTTCCGCAAGATCTTCGAGACCGAGGAGGATGCGCAATGGTTCCACGACAATATCTGCACGCCCGCCTGGAACCTCGAATTCGACGCCGGCGAGATCTTTTCCGAGGGCATCGCCAGGCTTGTCACGCGCTATCCAAGATACTGGCGCGAGATCCAGGCCTTCGACCTGCGCTGGAAGGAGACCTTTTCCGGCGTCATCCAGGGCACGATCGACATCCATGACGAGCTGATCGCCCAGGAGATCCCGACCTTCGCCATCACCAACTTCTCGTGGGAGAAGTGGATGTCCTGCCTCGCCGACTGGCCCTTCCTCGAAAAGTTCGACGGCGTCATCGTCTCTGGGCTCGAAGGGCTGGTGAAGCCCGATCCGCGCATCTACCGCGTCTTCTGCGAGCGCTACGGCCTCGCCCCCGAAAGCTGCGTCTTCATCGACGACAGCGAACCCAACATCGTCTCCGCCCGCAAGTTCGGCATGCACGGGATTCATTTCCGCGATCCTGTGCAGCTTCGGCGGGAGCTGGTGGAGCTTGGGTTGCCGCTGCGCGGCAGCGAATAGTGAATAGTGAGTAGCGAATAGCGAATAGCAAGTGGTGGTGAGCGGAGGCCGCAACGCACGCGGCCCTCTACTCACTATTCGCTCTACTTCGTTCCATACATCCGGTCGCCCGCATCCCCGAGGCCCGGCACGATATAGCCCTTCTCGTTGAGCCGTTCGTCTATGGCGGCGGTGTAGACCGGCACGTCGGGATGCGCCTTGATGAAGCGTTCTATGCCCTCGGGCGCGGCCAGCAGGCACAGGAAGCGGATGTTGTCGGCGCCGCGCTCCTTGAGCTTTTCGATGGCGGCGGTGGCCGAATTGGCGGTGGCCAGCATGGGGTCGACGACGATGATCAGCCGGTCGTCTAGGCTCGAGGGCGCCTTGAAGTAGTATTCGACCGGCTCGAGCGTCTCGTGGTCGCGATACATGCCGATATGGGCGACGCGCGCTGCGGGAACGAGGTCGAGCATGCCGTCGAGCAGCCCGTTTCCGGCCCGCAGGATCGAGGCGAACACCAGCTTCTTGCCCTTGATCGCCGGCGATT
>JAEWHZ010000019.1 GCA_023387585.1 Pseudomonadota bacterium | reverse complement strand
ATCACCGCGCGGCTTCTGGTGACGCTTTCCGAGGAAGGCTCGATCGGCCG
Source organism: Pseudomonadota bacterium (assembly GCA_023387585.1). GTDB lineage: Bacteria > Pseudomonadota > Alphaproteobacteria > Rhizobiales > Devosiaceae > Devosia. Next base: position 4,355 of record JAEWHZ010000019.1, on the reverse strand, counting down.
GGTCGGCGAGCGCGAGAACATCGCGCCCTCCGCCGTCAGCCGGCGGCTGAGCGATCTCGAGGCGCGGCTCGGCGTGGTGCTGTTCGATCGCTCCGGGCAGGGCGTGCGCGCCACGGCGGCGGGCGGGATCTACCTGGCGCGCGCCCGGCAGGTGCTGCGCGACATCGCCGATCTCGACACCGAGATGGCCGCCTATGCCAAGGGGCGGCGGGGCGCCTTGCGGCTGGTCGCCACCTCGGCGGCGCTGACCGGGCGGCTGCCCGAGCTGCTGGCCCAGTTCTGCATCCGCTATCCCGATATCGATCCGAGCATCGACGAGCTGGGCGTCGCCGCCGGGCTCGGCGCGCTCGAGGACGGGGTGGCCGACATCGCCATCGTCTCGGACAATTACGATTTCGCCCGCTTCGAGACCCAGGTGTTCGAGGACGACCACGTGTTCGTCATCGCATCGCCCGACCATGCGCTGGGCCGGATTCTGGCGGCGCGCAGGCCGGTGGAGTTCGCCGGCCTGGTCGAGCACGAGGCGATCGGCTTTCACCGCGCCGGCGCGCTGGACCGGCTGCTCCACGCGGCCGCTTCCGAGCTCGGGCGCACCCAGAAGCGGCGCTTCACCGTCGAGACCGTGCCGGCCATGGTGCGGCTCGTCGAGGCCGGGTTCGGCATCGGCTTCCTGCGCGCGACGAGCCTGCATCTGCTGGCCGGCACCGACCTCGCCTTCGCCCCGATCGCCGATGGCTGGGCCATGCGCAAGCTGCTGGCGGCGCGGCGGCGCTCCGGTCCGCTCTCGGCGGCGGCCAAGGCGTTCCTCGCCATGGTCGAGGCCAGCTACGCCCCCGCCGACGGGCCGGCACGGCGGTTGACGCAGGCGTGAGCGATTAATTGACCGGTCGGGTCATGTTAGCTTGACGCGCTCTCGGGCGGATGGATAGAAACCGGATGTCGACGCTCAATAAAGCGTTCCCACCAATCCGGAAGAGTTTGCCGTGAAACATATCCTTGCGATTGCCGCCGCGCTCAGCCTCGCCACAGTGCCGGCCCTGGCGCAGTCCGTCACCGTCACCCATCCACAGGGCGAAACGACGATCGAGGGCGTGCCCGAGACGGTCCTGGTGCAGGACTGGGCGGTGTTCGACAACCTTGACGCGCTCGGCATCGAGGTCGCCGGGGTGCCGGGCTCGAACGCGCCGGGCTATCTGGTCGATTCCGTGCCGGCCGAGGCGCTCAGGATCGGCTCGCTGCAGGAGCCGGATTTCGAGAGCATCGCCGCCGCCGAGGCCGACATCTACTTCATCGCCGCCCGCTCGCGCACCGCCTATCCGACCGGCAGCTCCATCCTGCCCACCGTCGATTTGTCGGTCGACAATGCCGAGATCATCGCCGGGGTGACGCATAATCTCGAGACTTTGGGCGAGATTTTCGGCGTCGAGGACCGCGCCGCCGAGCTGATCGGCAATCTCGAGGCCAAGATCGAGGACGTCCGCGCCGCGGCGGAAGGCAGGGGGTCGGCGCTGGTGCTGGTGACCAATGCCGGCAATGTCGGCGTCTACGGCCCCGAAAGCCGCATCGCCTGGATCTATAACGAGCTCGGCATGCCCTCGGCGATGGACGATGTCGAGGACGGCGACCATGGCGGAGACACGGTGTCGTTCGAGTTCATCCTCGAGACCAATCCCGACTGGCTGTTCGTCGTCGACCGCGATGCGGGCGTGGGCAACAGCGCCGGTGCGGCCGCCGCCCTGCTCGACAACGAGCTGGTCAACCAGACCAGTGCCGCCCAGCAAGGCCATATCGTCTATCTCGACCCGCAGGCCGCCTATATCACCATGCATGGCTATTCCGGCCTGATGCTGCTGCTCGACCAGGTGCTGGACGGCCTCAGCAGCTGATATAAAGACATGCTCGGACCTGATCCCGTCGACCTTTCCGGGTCGTCGGGATCATGTCGTTCAGCAACGATTTACGGATGAAGATTTGCGGTTGCTCGCGCTTGCCCTGCTGGTCACCCTGACGCTTGCGGTGGTGAGCCTGTTCATCGGCGTCTCCGACGTTTCCATCGGCTCGCTGCTGTCGTCCTCGCCCGAGGACCGCCCGGTCCAGATCCTGCTGATCTCGCGCATTCCGCGCACCCTCGCCCTGCTGCTCGCCGGCGCCTCCATGGCCGTGGCCGGGCTGGTCATGCAGATGGTGGTGCGCAACCGGTTCGTCGAACCCTCGACCGTGGGCACGACCGAATCCGCCATGCTGGGCTTTCTGATCGTCACCCTGCTGGCGCCCGGCTGGCCGCTCTTCGCCAAGATGCTGGTCGCGGCCGGCTTCGCGCTTGCCGGCACCTTCCTGTTCCTGCGCATCCTGCGCGCCGTGCCGCTGCATGACGTGCTGCTGGTGCCGCTGATCGGGCTGATGCTGTCGGGCATCATCGCCGCGGTCACCACCTTCTTCGCCTATCGCTTCGGCCTGCTCCCGAGCCTCCTGGCCTGGGAGATGGGCGATTTCTCGGGCGTGCTGCGCGGACGCTACGAGCTGTTGTGGATCGGGCTGTTCGCCGGCATCGTCGCCTATCTGTTCGCAGACCGCTTCACCGTGGTCGGCATGGGGCGCGACTTCACCACCAATCTGGGGCTCAACTACCAGCAGGTGATGACCATCGGACTGGTCATCGTCTCCATCAACAGCGCCATCGTTCTGGTCTCGGTCGGCATCATCCCCTTCCTGGGGCTGATCGTGCCGAATGTGGTCAGCCTGTTCGTCGGCGACAATATGCGCCGCACCGTGCCCTGGGTGGTGGTGGGCGGGGCCGGGTTCGTGCTCGCCGGCGACATCGTCGGGCGCATCGTGCGCGCGCCTTACGAAATCCCGATCAGCGTCGTGCTCGGCATGGTGGGCGGGCTGGTCTTCCTCTATCTGCTGCTCAGGGTGCGCGCCGATGCCGGCCAGTCCTGAGCTTCAACTCGCCGTGTCGCGGCCAGCGGGGCTAAAACTGTCGCGCCCCGTCATCGTGCTGGCGGTGCTGGCCGCGCTCGCCATCATATCGATCGTCTGCTTCATGACGCTCGATGCGCGCGGCTCGTGGAGCTTCGTCATCCCGTTCCGCGGCCGCAAGCTTCTGGCGCTGATCCTCGTCGCCATCTCGGTCTCGATCTCGACCGTGCTGTTCCAGACCGCCACCAACAACCGCATCCTCACCCCCTCGATCATGGGGTTCGACCAGCTCTACGTGCTGCTGCAGACCTCTTTGGTGTTCTTTTTCGGCATCGGCGCCATCGTCTCGATCGATCCCACGCTGCATTTCGCCATCGAGATCGGCGTCATGGTGGGCTTTGCCAGCCTGTTGTTCTCCTGGCTGTTCGTGTGGAAGGAGCGCAGCCTGCATTTGCTGGTGCTGGTCGGGATCGTGTTCGGCATCATGTTCCGCTCCATGATCCAGTTCATGCAGCGCATCATGGACCCCAACGCCTTCAACGTGCTCCAGGACAGTTTCTTCGCCAGCTTCTCGCAGGTCGACACCACGCATATGCTGTTCTCCTATATCGTGCTGGGCGCCGCCGGCGTCGTCGTCGTCCGCATGGTGCCGGTGCTCGACGTGCTGACGCTGGGGCGGGCGCATGCCATCAATCTCGGCGTCGACTACAAGCGCACCGTCACCACCCTACTCGGGCTGATCTCGGTGCTGGTCGCGGTCTCGGCGGCGCTGGTCGGGCCGGTGACCTTTTTCGGGCTGCTGGTCGCCAGCCTCGCCCATGCGCTGATCGGCACCAGCCGGCACAAATACATCCTGCCGACGGCCATGCTGCTCGCCATCATCGCGCTGGTCGGCGGGCAGACGCTGCTCGAGCGCGTCTTCGCCTTCGATACCGCCCTGTCGATCATCATCGAGTTCCTCGGCGGCATCACCTTCATCTATCTCGTGATACGGAAGAACCGAAGATGATCGTCACGCAAGGGGTCACCAAGTCCTACGGCACGACCTGCGTCGTCGACGACGTGACCATCGAGCTGCCGGCGCGCGGCATCACCTCGATCATCGGCCCGAACGGGGCCGGAAAATCGACCCTGCTCGCCATGGTCAGCCGGCTGATGGGCATGGATGCCGGCACGGTCACCGTCGACGGGCTCGATGTCTCGAAAACGCCGAGCGACCAGCTGGCGCGGCGCCTGTCCATCCTGCGCCAGGACAATTACATGACCGCGCGGCTGACGGTGCGCGACCTCGTTTCCTTCGGGCGCTACCCCTATTCCAAGGGAAGGCTGCGCGAGGAGGATTTCGCCCATATCGAGCGCGCCATCGCCTATCTCAACCTCACCGACCTGTCCGAGCGCTTCCTCGACGAGCTGTCGGGCGGCCAGCGCCAGCGCGC
>JAEWHZ010000314.1 GCA_023387585.1 Pseudomonadota bacterium | reverse complement strand
GGGGTGCATGTGCCACAACCTCGCAGACCGATCCAGACCAGGGAAGAGACACAATGAGCACGCTGATGGCCGGCAAGCGCGGGCTGATCATGGGCCTCGCCAACAAGCACTCCATCGCCTGGGGGATCGCAAAACAGCTCCACGCGCAGGGCGCCGAGCTGTGCTTCAGCTATCAGGGCGAGGCGCTGAAGAAGCGGGTCGAGCCGCTGGCGGCCGAGGTGGGCAGCGATTTCCTCGTCGAATGCGACGTGAGCGACGCGGCGGCGATGGACGCGACCTTCGCCGCCATCAAGCAGCGCTGGGGCAATATCGACTTCGTCGTTCACGCCATCGGCTTTTCCAACAAGGACGAGCTCGAGGGCCGCTATATCGAGACCAGCCCCGAGAACTTCGCCCTGACGATGAACATCTCGGTCTATTCCTTCACCGCCATCGCCAAGCGCGCCGAGGCGCTGATGAATCCGGGCGGGGCGCTGCTGACGCTGACCTATTACGGCGCCGTCAAATACGTGCCGAACTACAACGTCATGGGCGTGGCCAAGGCGGCGCTGGAGGCCAGCGTGCGCTATCTGGCGGTTGATCTGGGCAAGTCCGGCATCCGCGTCAACGCCATCTCGGCCGGCGCCATCAAGACCCTCGCCGCCTCCGGCATCGCCGGGCTGCGCGACATGCTGCACTGGCAGGAGGCGAATTCGGCCCTGCGGCGCAACGTATCGACCGACGATGTCGGCGGCGCGGCCGCCTATCTGCTTTCGGACCTCGCAAGCGGGGTGACCGGTGAGATCCACTATGTCGACGCCGGCTTCAATACCGTAGGCATGAAGCTGCTCGACAATACACTCGAAGGCTGAACGACGACGACATGACCAGCTTCATCTGGCCGGATTTCTATTTCGCCCGCCATGGCGAGACCGACTGGAACCGCGAACGGCGCTATCAGGGGCATCGCGACATCCCGCTCAACGCCACCGGCCAGCGCCAGGCCGACGCCACCGGCGTGCTGTTGCGCAACCTGCTTGAGGAGGAAGGTGTCGATCCGGCGTCGCTGAACTGGTTCTCCTCCCCGCTCAGCCGCGCGCGCGAGACCATGGACCGCATGCGCGCCGCCTTCGAGATCGAACTGCCGGACGTGATCGAGGATCGCCGGCTGGTCGAGATCTCCTTCGGCCATCTCGAAGGGCGGCTGCATGCCGAGATCGAGCGCGAGGCGGCGGTGGCGACCGGCAGCCGCGATGCCAGCTACTGGCATCACCGCCCGACCGATGGCGAGAACTATGACGACCTCGCCGCGCGCCTCCTCGATTTCGCCCAGCTCGTGACCCGGCATTCGGTGATCGTCGCCCATGGCGGCGTGCTGCGGGTGTTGCGTCACCTCATCGAGGGCACGGCGCGCGACGAAGTGCTGAACTGGCCGCCCCCGCAGGGCGCCATCGCCCGCTTTGCCGGGGGCGGCATGACCATCCATCTGGCGCGCGGCAACTGGGACTGACTTGAGCGCGTTGCCCGGGCGGCCTATCTTAAGATCTCCGGAGGCAAGCGCGTGAACAAGCACGAGCCGCACAGCGATATCCGCACAGCCACCCTGTTCCGCGACGGGAACGGCCAGGCCGTGCGCATCCCGGCCGAATTCGAACTGGAAGCGGCCGAGGTGACCATCCGCAAGGAGGGCGGGCGGCTGGTGATCGAGCCGAAGGCTGAGGCAGGCACGGCACGGCCAACCTTGGCTGATCTGCTGAACAGCTGGGAGCCGCTCACGGAAGAGGAATGGCCCGACATCGAGCGGGATCGGGAGCCGCCCCGCGACGTCAAGCTTTGACGACGGCCCGTTTCATGCTGGACACGAATATCGTGTCCGCGCTGATGCGCTCGCCCCATGACAGTGTCGTCCGCTCGTCTTTCGATGCCGTCCGTCCCGAAGACGTCTGCCTCAGCATCATCACGGCGGCAGAACTCAAATTTGGGCTGGCGAAGCGGCCCTCGCCGAGGATTGCGCGACAACTCGAGGCGCTGTTCGCTCTGGTGAGCATCGTCCCGTTCGCCGAGCCGGCGGATCAGGTCTATGCCGAGTTGCGCGCTCATCTCGAACGGGCCGGCACCCTGATCGGGCCACACGATCTTTTGATCGCCGCCCATGCGCTGGCCCTCGACCTCACCCTCGTCACCGACAATCTGCGCGAGTTCTCGCGCGTGCCCGATCTGCGGGTCGAGAACTGGCTCGATTGACCACGCGCCGCCCGGCCCCTAGAACGCGGGGCAACCAGACGGACATCGCTTATGAGCTTCAACACCTTCGGTCAGCTGTTTCGCTTCACCACCTGGGGCGAGAGCCATGGGCCGGCGCTGGGCGTGGTGGTGGACGGATGCCCTCCGGGCCTGCCGCTGAGCGCCGAGCTGATCCAGCGCGACCTCGACCGGCGTAGGCCGGGGCAGTCGAAATTCACCACCCAGCGGCGCGAAGAGGATCTCGTGCATATCCTGTCCGGCGTGTTCGAGGACGAGCGCACAGACGGGCCGCGCACCACCGGCACGCCGATCTCGCTGCTGATCGAGAACACCGACCAGCGCAGCAAGGATTATTCGGAGATCCGGGACAAGTACCGCCCCGGCCATGCCGATTTCACCTATCACCAGA
>JAEWHZ010000306.1 GCA_023387585.1 Pseudomonadota bacterium | reverse complement strand
GCTGTCGAGCTCCAGCCGGCAGGTGACGATATTGGTTGCCGTATAGGTGTAGAGCCCGTTGCGGATCGGCTCTTCCATGGGCGCCGAATAGGCTGCGACGGCGATCGATTTGATTTTCGGCAAAGTTTCTCGACACCCGTGCCGGTGCCGCCTCCTGCGGGTGCGCCCGCCTGTTCAATGAACGTCATTGCTTGGAGGCATAACTTACCGGCTTGGAACGCCGACGATCCAATACTAAGAAGTGGATGGGGTATAACCACAGGTAATAGGGAGCGCGGGATGAAGTCGAACGGACGCACCGTCGTCGGCCCGCTTATCGGGCGCCATGGCCTGTCGGTGCGGCATCTCGAGATCTTCTGGGCGGTCATGCGCACCGGCAGCCAGAGCGAGGCAGCCGAACTGCTCGGCATATCCCAGCCGGCGGTGAGCAAGATGATCGCACATATCGAGCAGCGGACCGCCCTCACGCTGTTCTTCCGCTCACGCGGCAAGCTGATCCCGTCGGACGAGGCCCATGTCTTCTACCAGTCGATCGAGCAGATTTTCGAGCAGGCCTACAAGACGGAAACCCTGCTCGACGATCTGCGGCATCGCGCGGCCGGGGAGATTTCGGTCGCATTCTCGCCCGGGATCGGCAGCCGGGTCATTTCACGCTTCATCGCGGAATTCCGTTCCCATCTGCCGCTGGCCCGGGTGCGGGTGAAATTCCTGCCGCCCTCGATCATCGTCGAGCGCACCATTCGCCGCGAGATCGATGTCGGGGTGTTCAACGGTCCCGTGGGCGACGTCTCCGTCTCCTCGACCGTCTTGATCGAGCATGCGGTCATCTGCATGCTGCCGCGCGGGCACGCCTTGTGCGCCGAGCCCGTCATCACCCCGCAGATGCTGCGCACCGAACGCATCCTGTCCGGCGCCTATACCGACCCCTCGACCTGGATTAGCGGGCTTCGCGACGCATTCCACAGCCGGAACGTCGATTTCCGCGCCTCGATCGAATGCGTGCATTCCCACCAGCTTCACGAGTTCGTCGCCAACGGGCTGGGCATAGCCCTGTGCCCGCCCCTGCCCTTTTTCGAGAACGAGCCCGAAGTGGTGATGAAACCCTTCGAGCCCCATGTCGACGCGCCGCTCTTCGCGGTGATGCCGGTGGGCAGGCCAACCGCCCAGGCAACGAGCCTGCTCATACAGTGCATGAAGAAGGTCCTGTCGCCCGGCTCTGCGACAAACTGATGCTCCATGTGCAGGCAGGGTCGGGCTCGGGAACGTCTCAGCCTGCCCGATCCTACCCTTAATGCAGCAGCGTGCGGCGGATGGCGAGGTCCCAGCCGGCGAGCTTTGTCGCGCGGGTTTCGGCGTCCATTTGCGGGGTGAAGCGGCGTTCGCATTGCCAGCGGGCGGCAAAGGCTTCGTCGTCGGGCCAGACGCCGGCCTTCATGCCGGCCAGCCAGGCGGCGCCGAGGGCGGTGGTTTCGAGGATTTCCGGGCGATCGACAGGGGCGTCGAGGATGTCGGCGAGGAACTGCATGGTCCAGTCAGAGGCGACCATGCCGCCATCGACGCGCAGCACGGTGTCGCCCGCTCCGGTCCAGTCCTTGCGCATGGCGTCGAGCAAATCGCGGGTCTGGTAGCTGACGCTTTCGAGCGCCGCGCGGGCGATCTCGGCGGGGCCGGTGTTGCGCGTCAGCCCGTAAACGGCGCCGCGCGCCTCGGCATCCCACCACGGGGCGCCGAGACCGACAAAGGCGGGAACCATATAGACCGATTGCGCCGGATCGGCTGTGCGGGCAAGCGGGCCGGTCTCGCTCGCCTGCCTGACCAGCTTGAGCCCGTCGCGAATCCACTGCACCGCGGCGCCGGCGACGAAGATCGAGCCTTCGAGCGCATAGGTGGTCTTGCCGCCCAGCCGGTAGGCGATGGTGGTGAGGAGGCGGTTCTGCGAGGGGACACGCTCGGCGCCGGTGTTGAGCAGGGCGAAGCACCCGGTGCCGTAAGTGGATTTCATCATGCCCGGCGCGAAGCAGGCCTGGCCGATGGTGGCGGCATGCTGGTCGCCGGCAACGCCGAGAATGGGGATGGCGGCGCCGAACAGGTCAGGATCGGTGGTGCCGAACTCGGCAGCGCAGTCGCGCACCTCGGGCAGCATGGCGCGGGGAACGCCGAACAGGCGCAGCAGATCGTCGTCCCAATCGTTGTCGGCGATGTTGAACAGCAGGGTGCGGGCGGCGTTGGTGGCGTCGGTCAGGTGCGCCCTACCGCCGGTGAGCTTCCAGATGAGATAGCTGTCGATGGTGCCGAAGGCGAGATCGCCGGATTCGGCGCGGGCTTTTACCCCGTCGACGGCCTTCAACAGCCAGGCGAGCTTGGTGGCCGAGAAATAGGGATCGAGCAGCAGGCCGGTGCGGGCGGTGATGTCGGGCTCGTGCCCCGCCTGACGCAACTCGGCGCAGAGCGAGGCGGTGCGCCGGTCCTGCCAGACGATGGCGTTGTGGATCGGCTTGCCGGTCTTGCGGTCCCACACCACCACGGTCTCGCGCTGGTTGGTGATGCCGATGCCGGCGATGTTTGCGGGCGCGATGCCGGCGGCGTCGATCGCCTGACGCACGGTCAGGACCACTGAGTCCCAGATCGCCTCGGGATCGTGCTCGACCCAGCCGTCATTGGGAAAGATCTGCGCGAATTCCTGCTGGCCGACCCCGGCGATGCGCTGTTCGGCATCGAAGACGATGGCGCGCGACGAGGTGGTACCCTGATCGATGGCGAGCACGAAGCCGGTCACGAAGTTCCTCCCGTTTGTTTTCGCGCCATCTTTCCGCGTCGCGCCTCAGGCGGCAAGCCGGGTTACGCGGGTTTCGACATAGCGGGACACGGCCTCGCGGGCGGCGGTGTCGAGCTTCAGGCCCAGCTTGGTGCGGCGATAGAGCACGTCCTCGCCGGTGCGGGCCCATTCGTGTTCGATCAGATAGTCGATCTCGCGCGCGGTGAGGCCGGCGCCGAAATGCTGGCCGAGCGCGGCAAGATCGCGCGCCTCGCCGAGCATGTTGCGCGTCAGCGTGCCGTATTGGCGCAGCCAGCGCTTGAGCAGCGCCGGCTCGAAGCCGGAGAAATCCTTGCCCAACCGGCGCAATTCGGCCTCGAAGGCGAGCGGCTCGAACTCGCCGCCCGGCAGGCGCGAGCCGGCGGTCCAGCGCGGACCGCGGGCGCCGAGGACGGATTCGATCTTTTCGAGCACCGATTCGGCGAGCCGGCGATAGGTGGTGAGCTTGCCGCCGAAGACGTTGATCAGGGCGCCGATTGAGGCATCGCCTTCGAGCTTGAGGACATAGTCGCGGGTCGCCTCCTGCGCGGCGCTGGCGCCATCGTCGAACAGCGGGCGCACGCCGGAATAGGACCAGGCGATGTCGGCGCGTTCGAGGGGGCGGGCGAAATACTCGCTGGCGGCTGCGAGCAGATAGTCCGTCTCGGCCTCGGAGATGGCGACCGTCGCCGGATCGCCCTCGAAATCCTGATCGGTGGTGCCGATCAGCGTGTAATCGTCCTCATAGGGGATGGCGAAGATGATGCGGCCGTCGCGGTTCTGGAAGATGTAGCAGCGATCGTGGTCGAACAGCTTGCGCATCACCAGATGGCTGCCCTTGACCAGGCGGACATTGTGGGCGCCGTTGCGGCCGAGCGCCGAGACGATGACCTTGTCGACCCAGGGACCGGCGGCGTTGACGAGGATTTTTGCCCGCACGCTGCGCGTGCCGCCATCGGGCGCCGTCAGCGTGATCAGCCAGCCATCGCCCTCGCGGCGGGCTTCGGTGACCCTGGTGCGCACCATTATGGTGGCGCCGCGCCCGGCTGCATCGCTGGCGTTGAGCACCACCAGCCTTGCGTCGTCGACCCAGCAGTCCGAATATTCGAAGCCGGTGCGGAATTCGGGTTTCAGCGGCGCACCGAGCGCGCTGCCGCGCAGGTCGACGGTCTTCGTCGGCGGCAGCAGGCGGCGGCCGCCGAGATGATCGTAAAGCGCGAGCCCCGCGCGCAGCACCAGTTTCGGGCGCAGGCCGGCATGGTGCGGCAACACGAAACGCAAGGGGCGGATGATGTGCGGCGCCATCGCCCACAGCACCTCGCGCTCGGTCAGCGCCTCCTGCACCAGGCGGAACTCGTAATGCTCGAGATAACGCAGCCCGCCATGCACCAGCTTGGTGGCGGCCGAGGAGGTGCCTGAGGCAAGATCGTTCATCTCCGCGAGCATGACCGAATAGCCGCGCCCCACCGCATCGCGCGCCACGCCGGTGCCGTTGACACCGCCGCCGATGACGAAGACGTCGACCGATTCCATTCCCTGCGCACTCCCCACGGGTTTCGCTTAGGCGCGAAATACTTTCATTATATGCCTAAAGAGTTTCGCTTGCCTTCTCAAGGCAGAGAGCTCCTGCTCCCGCAGGCAGCGTGCAATTGACCGCCCGGCTTCGGACCTGTAGGCCGGGCCCACACCTCCCAGCGGGACCGCCTGCCCGATGCTTTCCGTTCTTTCCGTCATCGCTCCGGTCTTCGGGCTGATCGCCTTCGG
>JAEWHZ010000302.1 GCA_023387585.1 Pseudomonadota bacterium | reverse complement strand
GAGGTGAAGCGCAGCTTTTCGCCGGTGCGGGGGTGGACGAAGCCGAGCTCGGCGGCGTGCAGTTGCAGGCGGGGGGCGGCGGCGAGGGCTTCGCCTTCGGCATAAAAGGCATCGCCCAGAATCACATGGCCGATGGCCTTCATGTGAACCCTGAGCTGATGGGTGCGCCCGGTATGAGGCACGAGGCGCAGGCGGGTGGCGTCGGCCTCGCGGGCGAGCACCTGGTATTCGGTGCGGGCGGGACGGCCGTGCTCGGGATCGACGCGGTGGCGGGGCTTGTTCTCCCAGTCGACGCCGATCGGCAGATCGACGGTGCCGTGGTCCTGTTCGACCCGACCGAAGACGCGGGCGATATAGGCTTTTTCGGTGGTGCGGGCCTCGAACTGGGCACCGAGCCTGGCATGGGCCGGCTTGTTGCGCGCCAGCAGGATCAGGCCGGAAGTGTCCTTGTCGAGCCGGTGCACCATTTCGGCGGTCGGCCAGCGGGCGCGGGCGCGCAGGCGGATGGAATCGGACAGGGAGGGATGGCGGCCGGGCACGCTGAGCAGGCCGCTGGGCTTGTCGAGGATGATGAAATCGTCCTCCTCGTGCACGACCGACAGCCACGGCTCGCGCGGCGGATGGTAATCGACCAGGGTCGGCAGGACATCGCCGGAGGCCGGCGGCTTGCGGGGGTGCTTCATGAGCGCGGTTATGGGTATTTCGCGCCCGGCGGGCAACCACGCAATGGGGATGGACGTTGTGGGCGTCCAATGACAGGAGAGAAGCGTCATGCACAAGGATCAGGTTTCGGGCGCGGCCAAGCAGGCCACGGGTGCCGTGAAGGAAGCCGCCGGCAAGGTGACGGGCAATGAGCGCCTCGAAGCCGAGGGCAAGCTCGAAAAGGTGGAAGGCAAGGTTCAGGGCAAGGTGGGCGAGGTGAAGGAGCACGTCCGCGACGCACTGAAGAAATAGGGGATTGCCGGAAGGCAGCTCCATTGCCGGCAGGCAGCTTTGGGGGTCGTCCGCAAGGGCGGCCCCTTCGCTTGTGCCGGCGTTGCGGGTAAGCTCGATCCGGCAACAGACATGGATGGATGCATGGCGTACCGGTTCAAGCGCAGCGATACCACGATCGGCGATGGCGTGAGGCGGATCGCGCGTGAGGAGATCGAGGCCATGTTCGGCATCCTCGAAGGCAGCGAGCAGGGCAGGGTGGTGCATGGCGTGCGCCGGCGCTGCAAGAGGCTGCGCGGACTGCTGCGCCTGGTGCGGCCGGCGTTCAGGAAGGCGCGCAAGGAGGATGCGGCGGTGCGCGATGCGGCGCGGCTATTGTCCGGCGCGCGCGATGCCGACGTGATGAGCGAGACGGTGGTGGCGCTGGCGCGGCACACGAACCATCTGACCGAGGGGCAGGCGGAGGTGCTGGCGGCGAGGCTGCGGCGCCGGCAGGACATTCCGGTGCCGGACCTCGCGCGGTTTCGCACCGAACTGGCGGAAATCCATGTGCGGATCGGCGGCTGGGACATAAGCAGCGACGGGTTCGCGGCGCTGGAGGGCGATTTCACCGATATCTATCGCCGGATGCGCAGCGACATGAAGACGGCGTTCAAGTCCGGGCGGGCGGAGGATTTTCACGCCTGGCGCAAGCGGGTGAAATATCACTGGCATCATCTGGGGCTGCTGCGCGAGGCGGCACCCGAACTGGCCGCGGCGCGGCGCGGCGAGGCCAGCGCGCTGGGGGAGGTGCTCGGAGAGCACCACAATCTGCACGTGTTGTGCGGGCATCTCGAAAACGGGTTCGCCGACCTTGCCGAAGCGGGCGCGGCAGCGGCGCTGAGCGCGGCACGGGTGCGGCAGGCGGATTACGAGGCCGAGGCGCGGGCGATCGGGGACGAGCTTTGCGCGGAAAAGCCCAAGGCGCTGACGCGGCTTGTCGGTGCGCAATGGGCGGAATGGGCACGTTGAAGATGGGCGTCGAGATCGAACGCAAGTTCCTGCTGCGCGGCGAGGGCTGGCGCGCGGGCGTGACAGCGAGCCATGCGCTGGAGCAGGGCTATCTGGCGAGCGGCGGCATCACCTCGGTGCGGGTGCGCATCCATGACGGGACGCATGCGAAGCTGACGCTGAAGGCGGGTGGGGTCGGGCGCGTGCGGGCGGAATATGAATACGACATTCCGCTCGATGACGCGCGCGAGCTGCTGGAACTGTGCGGCACGAGAACGCTGACCAAGGTGCGGCATCTGGTGCCGGCCGGGGCGCTGACCTGGGAGATCGACGAATTCTCCGGCCGGCATGCCGGGCTGGTGCTGGCCGAGATCGAGCTCGATCATGAAGAGCAGGCGTTCGAGCGGCCGGACTGGCTGGGCGAGGAAGTGACCGAAAACGAGCGGTATTACAATTCGACGCTGGCCGGGGTTTGAACAGGAACTCCAAGTCCTTGTCTGGTCACGTTTCCGATCCCCGGATCACGTCCGAGGATCGAAAACGCTCTACTGCTTGCGCTTGAAGCTCTTGAGGTGGGGCACGGCCTTGAGGATGGTGGCGGTGATCTTCTCGACGCTGTCGGTGATCGAAACGGCAAGGACGTTCTCGGTTTCGGGATCGGGCGGCTCGAGGGTGTCGAACTGACTCTGCAGCAGCGAGGCGGGCATGTATTCGTGCTGGCGCTTGGCGGCGCGCTCGGCGATGACCTCGTAGCTGCCTTCGAGGAACACGAACAGTATCGGCTCGCCGGCGGCCTCGACCAGCCTGTCGCGATAGACGCGGCGCAGGGCGGAGGAGGCGCCGATGGCGATGTCCTTGGCGTCGGCGGCCTCGGCCAGCGCCTTGCCATGGGCTTCGAGCCAGCCCCAGCGGTCGTCGTCGGTCAGCGGGATGCTCTGGCGCATCTTCTCGACATTGGCGGGCGGGTGGAACTTGTCGCCGTCGAGGAAGGGCGCGTGCAGCGCCCGGGCGACGGATTGTCCAATCGTGCTCTTGCCCGATGACGACACCCCCATGACGATGAGGATGCGCGCGTTATCAAACCGTGGCCGTGAATCCGCCGTCGACATAAAGGATGTGTCCATTCACAAATCGTGCTGCGTCAGAGGCGAGGAAGATCGCCGCGCCGCCCAGTTCCTCGACCTCGCCCCAGCGCTGCATGGGCGTGCGGCTCTCGATCCAGGCGTTGAATTTCTCGTCCGCCACCAGCGCCGCGTTGAGCTCGGTCTTGAAGAAGCCTGGGGCGATGGCGTTGACGTTGAGCCCGTGCTTCGCCCAGTCGGTGGCCATGCCGCGCGTGAGGTTGGCGATGGCGGCCTTGGCGGCGCCATAGGGGGCGACGGTGGGGCGGGCATGCTCGGAAAGCACCGAGCAGATGTTGATGATCTTGCCGGTGCCGCGGGCGATCATGCCGCGCGCGGCCGCCCGGGAGACGGCGAAGGTGCCGGTGACGTGGGTCGCCAGCATGCGCTCGAAGGCGTCGAGCGGAAAATCCTCGAGCGGGGCGCGGTGCTGCATGCCGGCATTGTTGACGACGATGTCGAGCCCGCCGAGGTTCTCGTCGCACCAGGCGACGCCATCGGCGATGCTGTCGGCGCTGGTGACGTCGAAGCCGACGCCATGGGCGGCGTGGCCGGCGGCGCGCAGGTCCTCGACGGCGGCGCCGACCTGCTCGAGGTCGCGCCCGTTGAGCACGACGGTGGCGCCGGCGGAGGCGAAGGCTTCTGCGATGGCGTGGCCGATGCCGCGGCTCGATCCGGTGACCAGGGCGCGGCGGCCGGTAAGCGCGAAGCGGGATAAATCGATGGGCATAGTATCTCCTCGCCTTTGTTGGTGACGGACAGGGCGCGCGCTGTCAACCGCCTGTCGGGGCCTGTCTACTTCTTGACGATTGCCCGGCGGCGGGCACGGTGCTACTTCGGCACGCGACCGCATTGTGATGTGGTCCGCCCGGCGGGCCGTACCCTCGCCACGGCCATCGGAACGGAACAATATAAGGACTGAGTATGTCGACAGCGGATATCGGCCTGATCGGCCTTGCGGTGATGGGGTCGAACCTCGCGCTCAACATCGCCGAGAAAGGCTACACCGTGGCCGTGCACAACCGTACGGCGAGCCGCGTGGACGAGTTCGTCGCCGAGGCGAAGGCGCAGGGCCTCGCAGAGCGCACGGTGCCGAAATATGATCTGGCCGAGTTCGTCCAGGCGGTGAAGGCGCCGCGCTCGATCATCATCATGGTCAAGGCCGGCCAGCCGGTGGACGACATGATCGAGCAGCTGCTGCCGCTTCTGGACGAGGGCGACGCGATCATCGAATGCGGCAACTCGCTCTATACCGACACGCAGCGCCGGTTCGACTACCTCAAGCCCAAGGGCATCGGCTATCTCGGCGTCGGCGTGTCCGGCGGCGAGGAAGGGGCGCGGCACGGGCCCTCGATCATGGTCGGCGGCTCCAAGGAGCAGTGGCACAATGCCGAGCCGGTGCTGA
>JAEWHZ010000284.1 GCA_023387585.1 Pseudomonadota bacterium | reverse complement strand
CTCCCTATATGTAAGGCTAACAAATTCGAGCGCGGACGCAATCAAAACTTTGCGCGCGTAAACTTTGCTTCTTCCGCAGATGCGAATTGAACGCTCCGCCGGTGCGCAGGCCCTTGCCGCGCGGCCGGTTGTAGCGGAAACTTGTCGCATCCTGCGTGCGTTGCACATCGACTTCCGAGAGGTGAACCGAACACGAAATGAATCTCTATGTCGTGCTGATCAATATCGCCGGGGCGGTGACGCTGCTGCTCTGGGCGACGCGCATGGTGCGCACGGGCATGGAACGTTCACAAAAGGCGGTGCTCGACCGGCTGCTCGCGCGCAGCGAGGGCAAGCCCCTGCGCGCCGCGACGCTTGGCGGCGTCGTCGCCGTCCTGTTGCAAAGCTCGACCGCCGTGGCGCTGATCGCCGCCGGCTTCGCCGCCAGCGGCACGCTGACGCCCTCGCTCGGGCTCGCCACCATGCTCGGCGCCGATCTCGGCTCGGCGCTGGTGGTGCAACTGCTCTCCATCAATCTCGAGGGGCTGATCCCGGCGCTGATCGTCATCGGCGGGCTGATGTTCTTTCGCGGCCGCACGCGCGACATGCGCCAGGCCGGCCGCATCGTCATCGGCATCGCGCTGATCCTGTTGTCGCTGCGCCTGATCGGCGAGGCCACCGCGCCGCTGCGCGAGGCGCCGCTGCTGCCCGATGTGATCTCCTATCTCAGCGCCGACCTGCTCACCGCCTTCCTGCTGGCGGCCGCCTTCACCTGGCTGATCCATTCGAGCGTCGCCTTCATCCTGCTCATCACCACCTTCGCGGTGCACGGGCTGGTGCCGTTCGAGCTCGGGGCGGCGCTGGTTCTGGGCTCGAATTTCGGCAGCGGCATGATCGCCTTCATGCTCACCCGCGCCGGCTCGACCGCGGCCAAGCGCATCACGCTGGGCAACCTGATCTTCCGCGGCAGCCTGGCCGTCGTCATGCTCGGCGTGGTCTGGGCCTTCGGCCTGCCCGGAAACTATCTCGGCGCGGACGTCGCGCGGCAGATGGTCAATTTCCACCTGCTGTTCAACCTCGCGCTGCTGATCCTCGCCCTGCCGCTGATCCGGCCCATGGCGCTTCTCACCGAGAAGCTGGTGCGCGACACCGCGCGCGAGGCGGCGCTGGTGCAGCCCATCCGCCTCGACGACCGGCTGATCGAGCAGCCGACGCTGGCGCTCGCCAGCGCCAAGCGCGAATTGCTGCGCATGGCCGAGATCGTCGAGCGCATGCTCGAGCCGGTGATGGAGCTCTACAAATCCGCCGATCCGGACAAGATCCGCGAGATCAAGCAGCTCGAACAGGCCGTCAACGCCGCCCAGTCCGAGATCAAGCTCTATCTCGCCCGCATCCGCTATCCGCGCCCCGACGGGCCGGAAGCTTTACGCGGGCAGGAGCTGGCGCAATTCGCCATCAACCTCGAATATGTCGGCGACGCCATCGTCAAGACGCTGATCAAGCTGGCCGAGACGCGCTCGCAGCAGAAGGTGAAATTCTCCGCCGCCGGCTGGCGCGAGCTCAAGGATCTGCACCATCACGTGGTCGACAATCTCGCCCTCGCGGTCAACGTCCTGATGTCGGAGGACCGGGCCTCGGCCGAATTGCTGCTCGAGCAGAAGGCCTCGCTCGGCCATGCCGGCCGCGCCAGCGCCGCCGAACATCTGGGGCGCCTGCGCGAAGGCGCCCAGCAGTCGATCGCCACCAGCAACATCCACCTCGAGACGGTGCGGGCGCTCAAAACCATCAACTCGCTGCTCGCCAGCGTCGCCTACCCCGTGCTGCGCCAGGCCGACGGGCCGAAGGAGGCCTAAACCGGGTCCTTGCGCGGCACGTCCTTGAGGTGCTCCAGCAGGAACGCGTGCGTCGCCGCATTGGCGACGATCAGCACGCCCGTGCGCTCGAACACCTCCGGGCCCCGCCCCCACCAGTCGGTCACCACGCCCCCCGCCTCCTCGACCAGCAATATGCCGGCCGCCGTGTCGGGGAATCCGGTTTCCTCGAAATAGCCGGTCAGCCGCCCGCAGGCGACATAGGCGCAGGAATTCGCCGCGCTGCCGACGATGCGCACCCCGCCGATCGGCGCCCGGATGGCGTCGAGCCGTTGATAGGCGCCCGGATAGAGCTGCAAATTCGGCGTCGGCAGCCCGGTGCCGACCATCATGGTGGCGACATCGGTGCGCCGGCTGACATTGAGCCGCTCGCCGTTCAGCCAGGCCCCGCCGCCCTTCGTCGCGGTGAACATCTCTTGTGCCACCGGATCGTAAACCAGCCCGCACAAAGTCTCGTTGCCGCGTCTGAGGGCAATGGTGATGGTGTAGTTCAGCCCGTTGATGAAATTGGTGGTGCCGTCGATCGGGTCGACCAGCCAGCGATGCTCGCGATCCTCGCCGTCGACGGGCGCGAATTCCTCGCCCGTCAGGCTCGATCCGGGATATTTCGACAGCAGGTGCTTGCGGATCAGCAGTTCGGATTCGCGGTCGGCGTCGGAGACGAAGTCGCCCGGCCCCTTGATGCCGATCTCGATGTCGCGGAAGCGCGCGAAATGCTCCTGCGTCAGCGCGCCGGCCTCGCGGGCGGCGGCGATCATGTCGTCGAGGGCGTTGTCGTAGGATTGGCTCATGATGCGAGGGCCGTCGCCAGCCCCTCCGGGTCGTCGGTGGTGATCTGGTCGACCGCGAGCGCCAGAAGGCGCCCGATGGCCTCGAGGCCGGCTTCGTCGATCGTCCTGATGGTCCAGGCATCGACGCGCCGTCCGGCCGCGTGGACGGGCGCGACGATGTCGAACCCCGCTTCCTCGGCGGCCAGCACGATCGCATAATCGAGATAGATCATTTCGGCACCCGGCGCGGTCTCGAGCGCCTCGGAGATGAAGCGCGAAAAATCCCCGCTCGCCCGCAATTGCGCCAGCTTTTCGCCGTCGCAGGGATCGTAGCCGGTGCAGAGGCCCGGCGTCGCCGCCGCCAGCGCGTCGATGGCCGCCATGTCGCCGCCCGACACGATCATGCTGCCCGCCACCGGCGTCACCGCCGCGGCGAAATTGGCGATCGCCCCGTCCCCCAGCGCCGCCATGTCCTGCTTATAGTCGAGTTGCAGCAGCGCATCCGCATGCGCCGGCTCGCTGCGCAGCAGCGCGCACAGATCCTCGAGCAGCATCACCGTGTCGGGCAGCGCCGCCCCGTCATTGCCGCGCATATTGAGGCGCCGCAGCGCCTCCGGCCCCGCCTCGCGCACCGGCCCCTTGCCCGTCGTCTCGCGATCCAGCGTCAGATCGTGCAGAATGGCGAAACCCCGCCCGCCATGCACCACCAGATCGACCTCGACGCTGGCGCCGAGCCGCATGCCCTCGATCACCCGCCGCCCGAGAAAGGCGGGATCGCTGCCGCGCCGTCTGGCGCGGTGCCATTTGATCCAGGTGCGGTGCCCGTCGCGCTCGACGAACAGCGGCTCAACCATCTTGGCTCCGGAAGATTTGCGCATCGTCGCGGAAGGCGGCGACCGCGCGCGGTTTCAGATCGACGCCCTGCCCGGCCCGGAACAGGTCGGGATGCGCCACCATGGATTTGAGCCGCGTGCCGTCCCCCAGCTCGAGGTCGACCA
>JAEWHZ010000255.1 GCA_023387585.1 Pseudomonadota bacterium | reverse complement strand
TGAGCAGGTCGAGATTGCGGTTGAGATGGATGTCGAGCGCCTGCCCCGATTGCGCCCAGGCCTGCTCGAACAGGGCGTTGATGGCGAGCGAATCCTTGCATTCGCGCAGCGTGGCCAGCAGGTAGAGGCCGTTGAACGCGGCCAGCATCTGCTCGGCGTCGACGCGATCCGTGCCATCGGGCCGGCGGCGCATGGCGAGGTTGATGTCGGATACCACCTCCTTGAGGCGCGGCTCGATGCGGCGCGAGGCTTCCGCGGTCAGCGCGCCGAGAACCGGGCTCCAGCGCCCCCCGCGCGGCATCTCGACATAGGCGGAAAGCGCGCGCACCAGCCGGTGGAACCGCTCGATGGCGCGGCAAGCGCGGTCGATATCGGCGAAGGGCCCCTGCATCCGCATCGCCGCGATCTGCGCCTGGGCATGGGCCAGCACCCCTTCGGCCAGCGGCCCCAGCCCCGCCCGCGTCAGCGCCGTCTCGCTCGCCCCGCCGGCCAGCCTGATCCCCGCGAGCACCAGCTTGGCGGGCGCTGCCACCTGCCCCAGCGCCGCATGCAGCAGCAGCGCCGTGGTCTGGCGGTCGGAAAGCGGCATGGATTGCAGCGCCGCCACCAGCCCCGCCTCGTCCGGCATGGCGTTGGCGGCGCGGCCGAAGGCCTGGGCCCTGGCCAGCAGCGCGCGGTGCCTGAGCGCGTGCAGCACCACCGGCAGCCGGTCGTGAACCGCCTCGCCGCCGAGCTGCACGACGAGTCTTCGCCGCCCTTCGGCGTCAAGCCCGGCCAGCAGCGCGCCGAGCCGCGTCATGATCTGCGGCAGGGCCGTTTCGAACGCCTCACGCTGCGTCGCGGCGCCACCGGGCAGCAGGTCGCCGGCCAGGTCGCGCGCCAGCCAGGTCCAGATGGCGCCGGCGCTGTCGATGTCGACGCTGCCCTCGAAGACCCGGGCGGCGGGAGCGGGCACCAGTATGGGATCGATCAGCGCGCAGAACACGCCCTTCGGCCCGGCCGAAGCGACCGGCGGCCCGGTCTCGCCGGGCGGCGGACGGAGGGCAGCGGTGGAATTCTGGCCGGTTGCGGGCATCATGCATGCTTCTGGACGGCCCCGTGGCCGTCCCCGAAGCTAGCGCGGTTCGGGTTAACTATGCGTTGCCCTGCACCACGGTCCAGTTGCCGGTCTGCTCGCGGCAGGCCGTGCCCCGGCGCACATAGTCGGCGCCGCGCAGCTTCACCGTGTGGGTGAAATCGCGGCAGTCGAGATTGTTGACCCGCACATAGGGGCCGACGGCGACCGAGCCGGTGGTGCCAGCATCGCCCGACCAGTTGCGCGGCGCGCCCGGGCGGCCGAACTGCAGCGCGTAGAACACCGCATTGTTGGCTTCCGAGGAATCGCGCGCCGTCAGCTGCGGCACCACGGCGGGATCGACGAAGCCGCTCGACACGGACGTCGTCTGCAACGCCACCTGCGTCGTCTGGGCGGGCGTGGGCAGAATGGGTCCCGTGGCGACGGGTGCGGGGGCGGCCGGCGCCTGGCCGACATTCACCGAGCGCCCGGCGCTCGAGCAGCCGGCCAGCGCCAGCACCAGGATCGGCAGGGTCAGTTTGGCAAAAGTCTTCATGAGCTCGACTTGGTTACGCGGCATTGCCTGTGGTGGTGTTCCAATACGGCGAAAGTGCGTCCCGCGCCAAGCGCGAAACGCATGGGGTCAGCGAGATGTTATGCCGCCGAGCCGCGCCGTGGGCAAGCGCAGCTCGACCAGCAGCCCCCCGAGCGCCGAGCGCCCGAGGTCCAGCCTTCCGCCATAGACGTCGATCAGCTCCTTGACGATGTCGAGCCCGAGCCCCGTCCCCGGCGTCTTCTCGTCCAGCCTGACGCCGCGACGCAGGGCCTGCTGCGCCTGTTCATCGGTCAGGCCGGGGCCGTTGTCGTCGATGCGGATCAGCAGCATGGTCGCCGAGGCCCCGCGCTCGCTGCCCAGCCGCACCCCCACCTGCCCCTTCGACCATTTGCAGGCATTGTCGAGCAGATTGCCGACCATTTCCTCCAGATCGGCCTCGTCGCCGCGAAACCAGGGCAGCGAGGCGTCGGGGCGCTGGAAGGCGATGGTCACCTCGGGGTGGATCTTGCGCATCACCCGCGTCAGGCGCAGCAGCACCATGGTGGGGTCGGCCTTCTTGCCGACCACCGAGGTGCGCGCCGCCAGCCGCGCGCGCTCGAGATAGGTCGAGACCAGCGAGCTCATCTTCTCGGTCTCGGTGGTGACGATCTCGGCCAGCGGCCCCTTGCGCGCCGAGGCCTCGTTGCGCAGCACGGCGATCGGCGTCTTCAGCCCATGCGCCAGATTGCCGACCTGGTTGCGCGCCCGCTCGATGATCTGGGAATTGGAGCGCAAAAGCTCGTTCACCTCCTCGGCCAGCGGGGCGATCTCGCGCGGATAGGTGCCGGCGATGCCGACGCTGTCGCCCTCGCGCACCTGCTCGATGGCGTTGCTCAGCCGGTCGATCGGGCGCATGGCGAAGCGCGCGACGATGCCGCTCATCACCGCAAGCATGATGCCCACGGCCCCGAGCACGATGAAGGTCTGGCCGCGGAACTGGTCGACGAGGCGCAGGATCTCGGTGAGGCTGCCGGTGACCGAGATGCGATAGGTCTCGCCATGGGCGGTGATCATGCGCTCGACGGCGCGGATCGAGGTGCCGAAGGCGTCGTCGAACACGCTGGTGCGATAGCCGGTCTCGTCCATCGGCCCGGCGATGTCGGGCAGCCCGATCCCGACCATCGAGCTCGACAGGTTCAGCAGCCGCCCGCTGCCGTCGCGTATGGTCCAGTACCAGCCCGAGCGCGGCCGCTCGAAGCGCGGGTCGGACAGGGCGACGCCGGCGTCCTGCGGATCGCCGGTCTCGAGCAGGATGCCGGTCAGGCTCTCGACGTGGAAGTCGAGCGTTTCGGTCAAACTGGTGTCGAGCGCGCGCGAATACAGGTCGGTCAGCAGGAAGCCGGTGGCGATCAGCGCCAGCACCAGCCAGCCGGCCGAGAGCCAGAACAGGGTGACGGCGATCGAGCCCTTGCGCATCGCGCCCCGTCAGTCGTCGGCGATCTGGTAACCCAGCCCGCGCACGGTCTGGATGCAGTCGTCCGGCAGCTTCTTGCGCAACCGGCCGACGAACACCTCGATGGTGTTGCTGTCGCGGTCGAAATCCTGATCGTAGAGATGCTCGGTCAGCTCGGTGCGCGAGATCACCTTGCCCTTGTGGTGCATCAGATAGCTCAGCAGCCGCAATTCATGGCTGGTCAGCTTCACCGCCTGCCCGTTCACCGTCACCTTGCCGGCGCGGTTGTCGAGCCGCACGTCGCCGGCGACGATCTCGTTGCTGGCATGCCCGGCCGCGCGCCGCACCAAAGCGCGGATGCGCGCCAGCACCTCCTCCATGTGGAAGGGCTTGGCCACATAGTCGTCGGCCCCGGAATCGATGCCCTGCACCTTGTCGCTCCAGCGGTCGCGCGCCGTCAGCAACAGCACCGGGGTGGTGCGCCCGGCGCGGCGCCATTCCTCGAGCACGCTCAGCCCGTCCATGCGCGGCAGGCCGATATCGAGCACCACTGCGTCATAAGGCTCGGTCTCGCCCAGAAAGTGCCCTTCCTCGCCGTCGAACGCGGTATCCACCGCATAGCCGGCCTCGGTCAGCGCTTCCTTGAGCTGCCGATTGAGATTGGCGTCGTCCTCGACCACCAGGATCCGCATGTCCTACCCCCCTTGGAGCTGTTCTGGCTCGCCGCCCTCAGCGCGCTGCCAATACCAGATTGCGCGCTTCGCCCGAAGGGCTCAATACGCCGATGACATAGGAGAGCCCGCCGCCCTGCTCGCAAACCTGCACCGACAGCACCGAATAGGACGAGTCGATCCCCTCGCGCGCCAGCACCTGGTCGAGCGATGCGATCTGGCCGGCCGAAACGGCCTCCTGAATCTGGCGGTTGTCGAGGCACGCCTGGGCCTGGCTCGGCACCGTGCCGGCCGCCGCGAGGGCAAGGGCCAGCGCCGTCGCGAGGGCGACCGAGGCGGAAGGTTTTGCAGCTTTGGTTTTCATGATTGCCGTTCTAGCCGCGGCTAACTGAATGGGACATGAATGTGTCATGATGGCGGGCTAGGGACGTTCTTCCGATACGGTCACAGCTTCTTGGCGCTGCCCGCATCCTTGAGAATCCCATTTGCCGTGTGCCGGCTCTTGATGTTGGACGGAACCGTCAACTTGAGTCGGCCGTCGCTCCACACTTCGTGCTTGTTCGTCTCGACATAGCTGAATCCCAGACGGGCCAGCTCACGCGTCACATCGCGATAAAAGCCGCGCGGCAACTCAGCGCGCTACCTCGGCGGGACGCTGCCACACGATGGCCGGGATGTGCTCGGCAAGATTCGCGGGCGTGATCTCGCCGATCAGCTCGGGCTGCATGTGATTGGCGACGATCAGTTCCGGTGCCAGCTCGAACAATATCTGT
>JAEWHZ010000156.1 GCA_023387585.1 Pseudomonadota bacterium | reverse complement strand
GCCTCGTTGCCGCGGGCCAGACCAGCAGCGAACTGATGCCGGTCAGCGAGTCGGTCGAGATCATGCAGACGCTAGATGCGATCCGCGCCCAGATTGGCGTGCGTTACCCAGGCGAATAGAGCATCAGTCGCGGCAGGTAGTTGGACCGATGAGGCCGACTTCCGCGCTATGGTAGTGTAGGTGAGAACGACGGCGGACACGATTGCTTGCAGAACGCGATCGGCCGTGATTTGCGTTCGTTCGGCTTGCAAACCCACTCTGGCAGCCAGCCCTTGCCAGCGGCGCCAGCTTCCAACTGGTTCCGCGACCGCTCCGTCGAGGCCGGCGTACCGGGGCGCGCCCATGGCCTTCGTAAAGGCGGCGCGACGCTGGCGGCCGAGGCGGGGGCATCGGCAAGCGAGCCGATGGCGATGTCGGGGCTGGACGACGCTTGTGCAGGTAGAAATACTCCAGAGCCTCCAACCGCAAGCTGCTGGACGGCTTCTCGGGCAAGCAAAACGAGAATATAATTCCCCGCGCCCTAGAAGCTGGTGCGGGAACAGGCAAAAAAGCAAATGATTTCGCGTACGGATGAAGGCCTTCGAGTCTGACGGGGGGCACCAACCAACCACCGGCGAGGCATCTGAGACGCGATAGAGCGGAGGACGCCATGGCCGGCGTGGTGCGGATCGGGATTGCGGGCTGGGTTTTCGCGCCGTGGCGCGGGCATTTCTATCCCGAAGGGCTCGTCCAGAAGAAGGAGCTCGCCTATGCCGCCGGGCGGCTGGGCATGATCGAGATCAACGCCACCTTCCGCGCCAACCAGAAGCCGGCGAGTTTTCAGCGCTGGGCCTCCGAGACGCCGGAAAATTTCGTCTTCGCGGTCAAGGGTCCGCAGATCGTCACCCATATCCGCCGGCTCAAGGACGTGGCCGGGCCGCTGGCCAATTTCTTCGCCTCGGGCGTGTTCGCGCTCGGCGCACGGCTCGGCCCCTTCGTGTGGCAATTGCCGCCCAACTTGAAATTCGAGCCCGAGCGCCTGTCGGTCTTCCTCGAACTGCTGCCCAAGACCACAGAAGCGGCGCAAGCGCTGGCCGCCCAGGCCGATGGCGCACGCCAGGAGCCCTTTCTCGACACTGCCGGCGTTTCGCAGATCCGGCACGCCCTCGATGCGCGGCACGAAAGCTTCTTCACCGCCGAGGCCGAGGCTTTGCTGGCCGCGCATGGTGTGGCTCTGGTGATCTCGGACACGCCCGAGCGGCCCCAACGCACGGTGACGGCGCCTTTCGTCTATGCGCGTCTGCAAGGCCCAGCCCGGCCCGATGCCGCCGGCTACGAACCTGCCGATCTCGATGCGCTGGCCGGTGAGATCGCCGCCTGGCGCGATGAAGGCCGCGACGTGTTCGCGCTCTTCGTGCATGAGGACAAGATCAACGCCCCGCTCAACGCCATGGCGCTCATGGCGCGGCTCGGGCTGAAGTGAAGTCGGGAAAAGTTGCAGACCTAGAACTAAGGTGTGAGCCGATCACGGCTGCGCAATCTTCTTTTCCCATTCGGGCAAACCGGCTAGCCAATCGTCGCAAAGCGTTATGCAGGCCCTTCGATGACCCAAACCCTTCGTCCCCTCGACAAGCTCGCGGTCGCCCTCGCCCTTCTCATCGGGCTTGGAGCCATCGGCGGGGCGCTGGTCTCCGAGCATTTCTTCGGGCTCGCGCCCTGTCCGCTGTGCCTCGACCAGCGCGTGCCCTATTACTGGGGCCTGCCGGTGCTGGCGGCGGTGCTGGTGCTGTGGAACCGGCTGCCGCTGACAGTATGGTACGTCGCCATCGCCATCGTCGCGGCGCTGTTCGCCTACAATACCTGGCTCGGTGCCTATCATGCCGGGGTC
The DNA here is from genome assembly GCA_023387585.1 of Pseudomonadota bacterium. GTDB lineage: Bacteria > Pseudomonadota > Alphaproteobacteria > Rhizobiales > Devosiaceae > Devosia. The sequence goes on along the minus strand of JAEWHZ010000156.1, from coordinate 2,712 downwards.
GAATGGGGCTGGTGGGCCGGTCCGCAGAGCTGCGTCGGCGTGGGCGAGGCCATCAGCTTCGATGCGCTGGGCGATCTCAATTCCGCCCGCTTCGTGCCCTGTGATCAGGTGCAGTTCCGCTTCCTCGGCATCTCGATGGCCGGCTACAGCGCGCTGGTCTCGCTCGGCATCGTCGCGCTGCTCGGCGTCGCGGCCTTCACCCAGTTCCGCCGCAACTAGATCCGGTCGTTCATCCCGTGCCCGGCGCGATCTCAGCGGGCATAGGCGATGCGCGGTCGCCGCTCGTCCTCGCTCTGGGCGACCCGCGCATCATAGATGGCCCGGGCCTCGACGATGGCGTGATGATGCGCCGCCGACCAGTCCCACAGCGCCGCGATCGGGTCCTGCAGGGTCCGCCCCAACTCCGTCAGATTGTATTCGACCCGCGGCGGAACCTCGGGATAGATGGTGCGCCGCACCAGCCCGTCGCGCTCGAGATTGCGCAGTGTCAGGGTCAGCATGCGCTGGGAAATGCCGGAAATCAGGCGCTTGAGCTCGTTGAAGCGCAGCGTGCCGTGCCGGGCAATGGTCCCCACGACCAGCACGCTCCACTTGTCACCGATGCGGTTGAGCACATCCGACATGGCGGCGCAATTGGCCGATTTCGAGGTGTCGGCTATGGAGTGGCGAATAAGCGAAGACATGGGCATCCCTTTTGTAACCTGGTCACTCATATAGACGCAGTTACTGATTGTTCCTATAGGCGGGACACGCTTTTCCCTGAGACTTCAGCCCGCCGCCCTCCCCGTCAATCTCATGCCGCCGGGGCCTGTCGCGCCGGTGCAGCTCACGCGAGTGTCACGCTCGCGCCACTTTGCCGGCGTTGAGGTCGGGCCGGCGCGCTGTTAGAAGGTGGCCGCCCTAGACCTGACGGAGATGAAATCGGTGCATCGCATCCGAGGCGTCGGCCTGTTCGTGCTGTCTGCGATCGTTTTGCCCATCCTGCTGGCGCTGCCGGCGCGGGCGACGCCGATGCTGCTTGTCGACATGGAGACGCTCAGCGTGCTGCAGGCGGAAGATGCGGGCCAGCCCTGGCATCCGGCTTCGCTGACCAAGCTGATGACCGCCTTCGTCGCCTTCGAGCAGGTGGCGCTGGGGCGCATCACGCTCGATACCCCGGTGGTGCTGTCGCGCCGTGCCGTGGCGCTGCCGCCGAGCCGGTCGGAATTGCCAGCGGAATCAGCCATTTCGCTGCGCGATGCCCTCTATATCCTCATCGTCAAATCGGCCAATGACGTGGCGATGGGCATTGCGGAAACCATAGGCGGAACCGAGGGCGAATTCGTCGCCATGATGAACGATGCCGCCCGACGCATGGGCATGACCGGCACGCATTTCGTCAATTCGCACGGATTGCACGACGCTGCCCAGGTCACGACGGCGCGCGATCTCGCCATCCTGACGCTCTACATCCACCAGACCTATCCGCAATATGACGAGATGTTCGGCACCGAGACCGTACGGTTGGGCAGCCGGACCTATGAGAGCCAGAACCATTTGCTGACCCAGTTCGCCGGCACCACGGGGGGCAAGACGGGCTATGTCTGCGCCTCGGGGCTCAACCTCGTCGTGACCGTCGAGCGCGGCGGCCGGCAGCTGCTGGCGGTGGTGCTCGGCGCGTCTTCGAGCCGCGAGCGCAACGAGCGCGCCGCCGAGATGGTCCTGCGCGGGCTGTCGGGGCCGGGCGGTACGCAGAACCTGCTGCAGCTGGCCAATGTCGCGGCGGCGCCGACCGACATGCGGCGGCTGATCTGCGGCGCCGACAGCGCGCAATATGTCGCCGGGCGCGAGGCGGCGTTCCCCATGGGGATGCAGGGCCAGCCGAGCTATCTCAATGACGAGATTCCCGGCCGCACCTATGTCGCCACCGATCTGGGACGCATCCGGGTCGGCATCCCGCTGCCGCGTCCGCGCCCGTCCTTCGCGCCGGCCGTGGCTTCGGCTTATGTGGCGGAGGGGTTGCGCGGGCCGGTGGATGTCTCGACCCTGCCGCCGACCATCCCCTTCCCGCGTCCGCGCCCGAATTTCTGAGGTTTATCCGTCGCTTACGGTGACGGTGAAGACGATGGCCTCGCCGTCTTCGGCGATCTCCACGGCATAACCGCGCTGGCGGCAGAGCAGGGGGATGTCGATGCGGGCAACGGGATCGGTGGCGAGGACGGTCAGCACGTCGCCGGGCCGCGCCCGGGCCAGCCGTTTTTCGAGCTTGAGCACCGGCAGCGGGCATTTGAGCCCGCGTGCGTCGATCGTCGAAAGCCGGCTACTGGCCAAGCAGCAGCACCCAGTGGACGCCATAGGCGGAGGTGGGGTTGAAGGCGACGGCGAGACCGGCGCGGCGGGCGCCGGCGTCGAGCAGGGCCGGGGCGTCGGCCGGCGAATTGCGCCAACCAGAAAATGTGTCGGCGAAATTATGGTAGCCGGCTGAGAGCTTTATGGCCCGCACCCCGGAGGGGGCGCCGGGCGGGCGGCCAGACTGGGCATACTGGTTGGCGAGCTGCTGCGCCTGGGCGGTGAGGGCGGAATCCTCGCTCAGCGCGGCGGCGCCGGTGGTCGAGCGGAAGGCGTTGACGAGGCCGAGCGCCGAGCCGCGGTCGAGCTGGGCGCCGGGGGCGTCCATGCGCGCCGAGAGCCCGCCGGGCAGGCCGGTGGTGGCGGCGGGGGCGAAGCCGGAAC
>JAEWHZ010000118.1 GCA_023387585.1 Pseudomonadota bacterium | reverse complement strand
TGCCCGGCGATGCCGCGCGAGCCGGACAGGTCGAATTGCGGCGGCAGGCCGGTTTCGCCCGGCACGCGCCAATAGGTCTTGTGCCCGGGCGGCAGGTCGAGCTCGAGCCCGACCAGCATGCGCCCCCCGGCATCGACCGCGTCGGCCGAGATCACCCGCGCGGTGACGCCCGGAAGCAGTTCCTGCCAGTCGCTTTCGCCGGCCCGGGCGGCTGGTGTCGCGGCCAGCGCAGCGATCATGAGCAGTTTGGTCAAATGCATGGCCCGCTATTAGCCGGGACAAGCCTAAACAAACAGTCAGCGCGCCATCAGGGCTTCGTGAAGCCGGCGCTTTTCCGGCTATAGCTTTAAATCGTCCCGCCAAAGTCCTACACTGAGAACCATGACCACGCTCGAAGGCCAGTTCCTCGTCGCCATGCCGGACATGGCGGACGAACGTTTCACCGACACGGTGATCTACCTGTTCGGCCACACCTCCGACGGCGCCATGGGGCTGGTCGTCAACCAGTCCCTGCCGGAAATGAATCTCGGCACGGTCCTCGACCAGATCGAGGTCGGCGATCCCGACATGGTGGCGCGCCTGCCCGATGCCGTGCGCGAACGCCCCGTGCTGCGCGGCGGCCCGGTCGAACGCGCGCGCGGCTTCGTGGTGCACACGGCCGATTATACGAGCGCCAACACCTATTCCACCACCAATGGCGTCGGCGTCACGGCGACGCTCGACATCCTCGAGGCCATGGCGTTCGGGCCGGAACCGAAATCCTCGCTGCTGGCGCTCGGCTGCTGCGGCTGGGCGGCGGGCCAGCTCGACAGGGAGATCCTCGAGAACACCTGGCTCACCCTGCCCTATTCCTCGGAAATCCTGTTCGAGCTGCCGCTCGAGGAACGCTATGGCGCCGCGCTCGCCACGCTGCGCATCACCCGCGCCAGCCTCAGCCAGGAAGCCGGCCACGCCTGAGCCCGATTGATGCCCGTCAGGCGTCGACCGTCTGCGCGCTGCTGCGCATGAACTGGGCGGCGAGCTGCTTGGCGAATTCGCTGGGCAGCATGGCGGCGCCGAAGGCGAACCCTTGCGCATAGCGGCAGCCGAGCTTGCGCAGCCGGTCGAGTTCCTCGCGCGTCTCCACCCCCTCGGCGACGACGCTGAGGTCGAGCTCGGCGGCCAGCGCCAGTATGGCGCGCATGATCGGCACCTGGGTATGCGTGGTGCCGCGCGTCTCGCTCATCTGCACGAATTCGCCCGGAATCTTGATGGTGTCGAAGGGGAAGCGGTGCAGATAGCTGAACGAGGAATGCCCGGTGCCGAAATCGTCGAGCGCCAGCCCCAGCCCGATATCGCGCAGCGCCGCCAGCATGAAGGCGGACTGCTCGGGATTGGTCATCACCTGGCTTTCAGTCAGCTCGAGCTTGATGTGGCTGGCGAGATGGCGGTTCTGCCCTACCATGTTGCGGATGTCGTTCAGCAGGCTCTCCGAGGCGAGCTGGTGCGGAGACAGGTTCACCGACACGAAGAAGTCCTGCGGCAGGCCGGGCACCGATTGCAGCCAGTCGCGCATGTGATAGCTCGCCTGCTCGAAGGCGATGCGCCCCAGCCGCTCAATCAGCCCGGAGCGTTCGGCGAGGATGATGAACTCGTCCGGCGGCACGGTGCCGCGCGTCGGATGCGTCCAGCGCATCAGCGCCTCGGCGCCGGCGATGCGGCCGGTCGACAGGTCCATGATCGGCTGGAACTCGACCTGCAGCTCGCCCTGGTTCATGCCGCGCTGCAAATCCTCCTCGCTGGCCCGGTTATAGGCCGAGATGGAGCGGGCCGAGGCGCGATAGGCCTCGATGCGGTCGCCGCCGAGGCGCTTGGCGTAATACATGGCCAGTTCCGCGTCGCGCAGCACGTCGGCCGGCGCGGCCTGGCTGGCGTCGTAGATGGTCACGCCGATCGAGGCGGTCAGCGTCAGGTCGCGGTCGCCGAAATTGAACGGGGTCTTGAGCGCCTTGCGGATATGCTCGGCGGTCTCGGCCACCTTGCCGGCCGCATGCTCGGAGGCGAGGATGATGCCGAACTGGTCGCCGCCGAGCCGGGCGACGGTGTCGAGCGGGCGCATCAGGCGCGAGATGCGGCGCGACACCGCCAGCAGCACGCTGTCGGCCGCCGATTTGCCGATGCGCTCCTCGAGCTCGATGAAGCGGTCGAGGTCGATCAGGAACACCGCCGGCTTCACCCCGCCCGGCGTCTTGGCGCGCACCACGGCGCGCTCGAGCCGATCGAGGAACAACTGCTTGTTGGGCAGGCCGGTCAGGCTGTCATGCACCGCGTCATGCAGCAGGCGCTCGCGGGCGGCGCGGTCCTCGGTCACGTCCTGCAAGGTGCCGACGATGCGGTTGGCCTGGCCGTCCCCGCCCACCACCGGCTTCACCCGCATGCGGAAGGTGCGGTGGGCGCCGTCATGGGCGGCGATGCGGATATCGGCGGACACCTTGCCGCGCCGCATCTCGACCAGGGTGTCGAAGGCGGTGCGGAAGCGGTCGCGGTCCTCGGGATGCACGCGGTCGAGCCAGCGCTTGATGGCGCCGCGCAGATTGGCGCGCTTCTCTCCCAGCCGCACCGCCAGCTCGTCGGAGACGGTGACCCGGTCGCGCTCGATGTTCCAGTCGAAGACGAAATCGCCCGAGCCGGTCAGGGCCAGCGCCCTTCGCTCGACCTCGCTGAGCGTGCCGATCGACACCTGGCCTTCCGAGAAGGCATGCTGCACCGCGGTGAAGCCGAGCAGCATGACGATCAGCACCAGCCCGCCGGCCACGGCCGGCTGCGCCACGTCGTTCGACACCGAGCCGGAAATGACCAGCCCGCCATAGATCAGCCAGGCGATGACGATGATCCAGGTGGGCACAAGCAGCACGGCGCGGTCATAGCCGCGCAGGCCGAGCAGCAGGATGAGGAAGAAGCCCGCCGCCCCGATCAGGATCAGCACCAGCCGCGAGATGGTGGCGGCGATCTCGGGCTGGAAGAAGGCGAAGGCGAACAGCGCGAGGAACAGCGCCCCGAGCCCGAGCGCGAGATGGATGAAGCGCAGATGCCATCGGTGCAGATTGAGATAGATGAACAGAAAGCCGGCCAGCGTCGTCGCGACCCCCGCCTCGGCGGCGGCGCGTATGGGCTGCATCTGCGTGGCGCTCAGCCCCAGAAGGCGCCCCATGACGCCGAAATCTATCAAAAGATAAGCCAGCACGGCCCAGGCGAAGGCGGCCGTCGCCGGGAACACGCCGCGCCCCTTGACCACGAACAATATGGTCAAAAACACCGAAGCCAGCGCCGCGACGCCCAGAACCACGCCGCGGAACAGGGTGAAGGAGTTGATGTAGTCGCGATAGGCGTTGGGCTGCCACAGATAGAGTTCCGGCAGATTGCCCGGCGCCAGCTCGGCCACCAGCGTCACCGTGGCGCCGGGGTCGAGCGTGACGATATAGACGTCGGCCTCGGGATCGCTCTGGCGCTCCGGGCGGATGCCGGCGCTGGGGGTGAGGTTGTAGATGCGCTCGCGCCCCAGATCCGGATTGATCAGCCCCGATCCGGGCAGCCGGAAATAGGGCGCGACCAGCAGGCGGTCGATCTGCTGGTCGGAATCGTTGCGCAGCGCGATGATTCCCCAGTTGGGATTGTCCCCCGCGCGGCTCGCCAGCACCTCGATGCGGCGGATGATGCCGTCGCCGCCCGGCGCCGTCGAAAGCTGCACGCGCCCATTCTCGCCCGGCACGAAATCGATGGCGTCGGTCAAATTGATCGCGTTGATCTCGACCGGCACGGCGACGACTTCGAGCGCGGCGACAGGCACGAGGCTCAGGATCAGGGCGACGAGGCCAGCCGCGAGGGAGTTGAGATGACGCATTGGGGGCGGTTACATCCTGGGCTGGGCCTGATTGTGACGGCGATCTGCCGCTGCGTTCAATCGCGAACCCCCGCCTTGGTAACGGGGAAATCCGGGAGCGACAAGCACGGCGATGTGTTGCCGCTATGCTACACGTAGCGCTCGGCCAGGCCGCGCAGCAGGTCGTAGCGCTCGCGGGTCAGCCCGAACAGCACATGGTCGCACCAATGGCCGTCGATCTGCAGATAGTGTTTGGCAAAGCCTTCCTCGACGAAGCCGTTCTTTTCGAGCACGCGCCGCGAGGCCATGTTGTGCGGCAGGAAGGCGGCGTGGATGCGGTGCAGCCGCAGATGCTCGAAGACGAACGGCACCACGGCGGCCACCGCCTCGGTCATCAGCCCCTGGCCGGCATATTGCTGGCCCATCCAGTAGCCGAGCGTGACGAACTGCGCCGCGCGCCGGCGGATATTGGACAGGGTGACGCCGCCGACCAGCGTTTCCGGGCCGGCATCCGTGCGGAACACGAAAAAGGAGAAATCCGTGCCCTCGCGCGCCTCGGTGCGGGCGCGCCTGATGCGCGCGATATAGATGCGCCGCTCGAGATCGGCCTCGCTCCAGCGCGGCTCGAAGGGTTTGAGGAACTCGCGGCTTTCGAGCCGCAAGCGATACCACGGCTCATAATCGCGCATCTCGGGCAGGCGCAGCATCAGCCCGCGACCGCGCAGGCGCGGCAGCCCGTCGGCAGCGGGGAAGGGCCAGATCGCCACGGTCCCGAAGCTCTAGCGGCGCAAGCCCAGTCCGATGCTGTCGGCATCGGGCAGGCGGCTGATGGGGCCGATGCCGGCCAGCGACACCCGGCCCTGGCTGAAAATCTGGCCAGCGACGTCCTTGACGCGCGCCGCGGTGATGCGGCTGATGCGCTCGACGGTCTCCTCGAGCGGGATCGGGCGCCCCCACAGGATCTGCTGGCGCGCCAATTGCCCGGCGCGGGCCGAGGGGCTTTCGAGCGACATCAGCAGGCCAGCGCGGATCTGGTTGCGCACGCGGACCACCTCCTCGTCGGTGATGCTCTCCGTCGCCCGGCGCAATTCGTCGACCACCACGGGCACGAGATCGGCCACCTCGTCCTCGCCGGTCGCCGCGGCGATGCCGAAGATGCCGCTATCGGCGAAGGCCCAGTGGAAGGCGTAGACCGAGTAGCACAGCCCGCGCTTCTCGCGGATTTCCTGGAACAGGCGCGAGCTCATGCCGCCGCCGAGGATCGAGGCAAGGATCTGGGCGGCGTAAAAGCCGTCGGAATTATAGGCGCGGCCCTCGAAGCCGAGGACGATATGCGCCTGCTCGTGATCGGAGAGCAGGCGTTCCTCGCCGCCCTGATATTCGGCGCGCTGCGGATCGGGCGCGCCGTTGGGCTTGAGGGTCTCGAAGCGCTCCTGGGCCACGCGCACCAGCCCGTCATGGTCGACATTGCCGGCCGCCACCAGCGTCATGTGGTCGCCCACATAGTTGCGGCGCATATATTTGCGCACCGTCTCGGGATTGAACTCGGAGACGCTGTCGACGGTGCCGAGAATGGTGCGCCCGATGGGCTGGCCGGGAAAGGCCGCGGCCTGGAACAGGTCGAACACGTAGTCGTCGGGATTGTCGCGCGCGGCGCCGATCTCCTGCTCGATCACCCGCTTCTCGCGCTCGAGCTCGTCGGCCTCGAAGGTCGAGTTCTGCAGGATGTCGGCGAGGATGTCGGCGGCGAGCACCACGTCGTCCTTGAGCACGCGGGCAAAATAGCCGGTATGCTCGATCGAGGTCGCAGCGTTCAGATCGCCCCCGACATTCTCGATGGTCTCGGCGATCTGCAGGGCCGAGCGCGAGCTGGTGCCCTTGAAGGCCATGTGCTCGAGCAGGTGCGACACGCCGTGCTCCGCCTTGCGCTCCGAGCGCGCCCCGGCCTTGACCCACACGCCCAGCGAGGCGCTTTCGAGATGCGGCATGTCGTCGGTGAGAACGACCATGCCGTTATCGAGCCTAGTCTGCCTTACTGTCACTCATAGTCCTCCCGGACCCCCGCTGCGGATGCGGACGTCAGGCGCGCGTGCGCGCCAAGATGAAATCCTGTACCGCCGCGCGGTCGTTGTCGAGAACGCTAAGCCGTTCCGGCCGCTGGTGCAAATCGGC
>JAEWHZ010000106.1 GCA_023387585.1 Pseudomonadota bacterium | reverse complement strand
ATCCCTTAAGGCAGGTGCAATAGCAAAGATTGACGCTTCAGACTCCGTATTACCTCGTCGACAAGACGGTACTTCTTGGGAATCTTGAGAAAATATCGTATTTGCGTTCGAGGTCGGGCGTCAAATGCCTGCTTGCGCTCAAATGCTTTGCCACCTGGGCCGTTTTCGACCTGATGTCCCGACATATGGACGGCACGACGTCGTCCTCGCTGAATGAGGTGCGCCTCGGGCGCGAAAAGTTCGGCGGCGAGACGCATGCCTATTCGGTCGCCTATTCGGATGACGAGTTCGACGACGTCGTCGCCAATGCCGACAAGGTCATCTTCAACTCGGCCAACCAGCTCGAGCGGCTGCATAACCGCGTCGGCGGCAAGCCGATCGGGTTGCGCCTCAATCCGCAACTGAGCCATTCGAGCTTCATCATCGCCGATCCCGCGCGGCCGCACAGTCGGCTGGGCGAATGGGACCTCGAGCGCATCACCCCGGTGCTCGACAGGATCTCGGGCGTGATGATCCATTGTCATTGCGAGAATGACAGCTTCGAAAGCTTCTCACAGATCCTCGACGGCATCGAGGCGCGGTTCGGCTCGGTCTTCGAGCGCCTCGACTGGGTCAGCCTCGGTGGCGGCATCCATTTCACCGGCGAGAACTATCCGCTCGACGCCTTCGCCGACCGGCTCAAGGCGTTTGCCGAGCGCTGGGGCGTCCAAGTCTATCTCGAGCCGGGCGAGGCCGCGATCACGCGCTCGACGACGCTCGAGGTGAGCGTGCTCGACACGCTGAACAACGGCAAGGACCTCGCCATCGTCGATTCCTCGATCGAAGCCCATATGCTCGATCTTCTGATCTATCGCACCGATGCCAAGATCGAGCCCGACCGGGGCGGGCATCAGTACATGGTGTGCGGCAAGTCCTGTCTTGCCGGCGACATCTTCGGAGAGTTCCAGTTCGAAAAGCCCCTCAGCGTGGGCGACCGCATCTCCATCCAGGACGCGGGCGGCTACACGATGGTCAAGAAGAACTGGTTCAACGGCGTCCAGATGCCGGCCATTGCGGTCCGGGAGCTGGACGGTCGGGTGGAGCTCGTCAAGCGCTTCACCTACACGGACTACGTCGAAAGCCTCTCCTGAGGCGGCGTGGTCTAGCGTAGCCACTGCCGGACGCCGCTCAGGCACCGGTGCCGATTGGGGCGCATCATAGGGGGCAGGCCCGAGAGCCGTGCCGGATGCGCATTATAAAAGGTGTTTCGTGCGAAGTGAAAAAGAATGTCCTGATCATCGGGGCCGGAGGTGTGGCGCAGGTCGTCGCCCATAAGGCCGCAATGCACAACGACGTGCTCGGCGATATCCATATCGCCTCGCGCACGCTGGAAAAATGCGAGGCTATCGTCGCAAGCGTTCTGGAGAAGCGCTCGCTGAAGATGCCCGGCATCCTGCAGGCCCACGGGCTCGACGCCCTCGATGTCGAGGCCACCAAGGCCCTGATCGCCCGTACGCGGGCTCAGATCGTAATCAATGTCGGCTCGGCCTTCGTCAACATGTCGGTGCTGCGCGCCTGCATGGACACGGGCGCGGCCTATATCGACACGGCCATCCACGAAGATCCCGAAAAGATCTGCGAAGCACCGCCCTGGTACGGTAATTACGAATGGAAGCACCGGGCGGAATGCGAGCGCAAGGGCATCACGGCGGTGCTCGGGGCCGGGTTCGACCCCGGTGTCGTCAACGCCTATGCGGCGCTTGCGGCGGAGGAGTATTTCGACGAGATCGCCTCGATCGACATCATCGACGTCAATGCCGGCAGCCATGGCCGGTACTTCGCCACCAATTTCGACCCGGAGATCAATTTCCGCGAGTTCACCGGCAATGTCTGGACCTGGCAGAACAGCCAGTGGACGTCCAACAGGATGTTCGAGGTCAAGCGCACGGACGATCTGCCGGTGGTGGGCAGCCAGACCACCTATCTCACCGGCCATGACGAGCTGCATTCGCTGAGCCGGAACCTCGACGTGCCCGATATCCGCTTCTGGATGGGGTTCGGCGAGCACTACATCAACGTGTTCAACGTGCTCAACAATCTCGGGCTGTTGTCCGAGAAGCCGGTGAAGACGGCGGAAGGCGTCGAGGTCGTGCCGCTCAAGGTCGTCAAGGCCGTGCTGCCCGATCCAGCATCGCTCGCCCCGACCTATACCGGCAAGACCTGCATCGGCGATCTGGTGAAGGGCACCAAGGACGGCGAGGCGCGCGAGGTGTTCATCTACAACATCTCCGATCACGCCCAGAGCTATGCCGAGGTCGGCAGCCAGGCCATCTCCTACACCGCCGGCGTGCCGCCGGTGGCGGCGGCCCTGCTCATCGCGCGCGGCCAGTGGGACGCCAAGCGCATGGTCAATGTCGAGGAGCTGCCGGCCAAGCCGTTCGTCAACCTGCTCAACGAGATGGGCCTGCCTACCCGCATGAAGGAAGGCGAGACGGACATTCCGCTCCACTTCGAGGAAGCCGACGCTCGTGTGGCACCACGGCGTGCTGCCGGCGGCCGCTGAGGTTCTTTCTCGTGCAACATCGAAAGGCCCGGGCTTTGCCCGGGCCTTTTTTATTTCTCGCCGACCCGCCGGCGGCATCCCCCACTACGCCATCGACTGTCACCCCGCCACGACGCGATTGTCACCCCGGCCTCATCAGGAGCACCAATCCCGCCACCCACGGCACCGGAGCCACGGCACCTGAACCCGCGCGGCCAAAAAGGCCGGCGCGGGCAAAGGCGCATCTACTTCAGGAACGGCTGGACGCTAACCGGTCTCGATCAGCCGCGTTCCCGTCCGCGCGCATAAGCTGCGGATCGCCTCCGGCGCCCGGTCGGTCACGAAGGTGCCGATGTCCTCGAGGCGGGCGATGCGTACGGGGGCGGAGCGCTCGAACTTGCCGGCATCGGAGACGAGGATCACGTGGCGGGCATTGGCGATGATCGCCTGCGCCACCTTCACCTCGCGGAAATCGTAGTCGTAGAGCCCGCCCAATTCGTCCATGGCGGAGACACCGATGATGGCGAAATCGGCGCGGAACTGGCGGAAGAAGTCGACCGCCGCCTCGCCGACGATGCCGCCATCCGAGGCGCGCACCACGCCGCCGGCGATCACCACCTCGAAGCCGGGCAGCACGCGCAGCTGGTTGGCGACGTTGATGTTGTTGGTGATGATCATCAGGCTCGCATGCGAGGCAAGCGCCCGGGCGGCGGCTTCGGTGGTGGTGCCGATATTGACAAAGACGGCGGCGCCGTCCGGGATCAGCGCGGCGGCGGCGCGGCCGATGGCGTCCTTCTGGGCCGCCGACATGCGCCGGCGCGCCTCGTATTCGACGTTCTCTCGGCTCGAGGGATAGACCGCCCCGCCATGCACGCGCTTGAGCGCGCCGCGCGCCGTCAGCGATTTGAGGTCCTTGCGGATCGTCTGCTCGGACACGCCGAAGCGTGAGGCCAGCGCCTCGACCTCGACCCCGCCCGCGGCGCGGGCGAGCTCGACGATCTGGGCGTGGCGGTCGAACGGCATCGCAGCGTCACCCCGGTCGGGCGTCACATGGTGGCGCCGACCTGCCAAGGCACGAACTCGTTGTCGCCATAGCCGAGCTCTTCCGACTTGGTCTTCTCGCCCGAGGAAACGCGCAGGATGTGCTCAAAAATCTCGCGGCCCTTGTCCTCGATGCTCATGCCCTCGACGATATCGCCGCAATTGATGTCCATGTCGCCTTCCATGCGGCGATAGACGTCGGAATTGGTGGCGAGCTTGATCGAGGGCACGGGCTTGGCGCCATAGGCCGAGCCGCGCCCGGTGGTAAAGCACAGCACATTGGCGCCGCCGGCGATCTGGCCGGTGGCCGCGACCGGATCGAAACCGGGCGTGTCCATGAACACAAAGCCTTTCTCGCGCACGATCTCGGCATATTCATAGACCGCGGTGAGCGGGCTGGTGCCGCCCTTGGCAGTGGCGCCGAGCGACTTTTCGAGAATGGTGGTCAGTCCGCCGAGCTTGTTGCCAGGCGAGGGATTGTTGTTCATCTCGCCATGGTTGCGCGCGGTGTAGTCCTCCCACCAGTGGATGCGCTCGATCAGCTTCTCGCCGACCTCGCGGTTCACGGCGCGGCGGGTGAGCAGGTGCTCGGCGCCGTAGATCTCGGGGGTTTCCGACAGGATCGCCGTGCCGCCATGGCGCACCAGGATGTCGGCGGCATAGCCGAGGGCGGGGTTGGCGGTGATGCCCGAATAACCGTCCGAGCCGCCGCATTGCAGCGCCAGGGTCAGCTCGGAGGCCGGCACGGTCTCGCGTTTGGCGCGGGCGGCGACGGCGAGCATCTCCTTGACGCGCTCGACGCCCTTTTCGATGGTGATGCGGGTGCCGCCGGATTCCTGGATGGTCATGCTGCGGAAGGTGTCGCCCTCCTCGATGCCGTAAATCTCCTTCATACGCCCGATCTGGAACACCTCGCAGCCGAGCCCGACCAGCAGCACGGCGCCGACATTGGGGTTGGTGGCGTAGCCCCATTGCGTGCGCTTGAGGATATCGAAGCCCTCGCCGCGGCTTTCCATGCCGCAGCCGGTGCCGTGGACGAACGGCACCACGCCGTCGACGCCGGGATAATCGGCGAGGATGCCCGAGCGATTGACCGCCTCGGCGATGAATTTGGCCACCGTGGCCGAGCAATTCACCGAGGTCAGGATGCCGACATAATTTCGCGTGCCGACCTTGCCGTTGGCGCGCCGGTAGCCTTCGAAGGTGGCGCGTTCGGTCGCGGGCACCATGTCGGGCTCGACGACGCCGGCACAGAAATCATAGTCGCGCTCGAAGGCGCCGCCCTCGGCGCCCATGCCGCAATTGTGCTCATGGACCCATTCGCCGGGCGGGATGTCGGTGGTGGCGAAGCCGATGATCTGGCCGAACTTGACCACGGCCTCGCCGGCGCGGATGGCGCGCATGGCGAATTTGTGCCCCTTGGGAACGCGCTTGACGGTGGTCACGCCCTGCGGCGTCGGCGTGCCGACATCGAGATTGGCGAGCGCGACGGCGACGTTGTCGTCGGCATGCAGGACGAGGGTGCGGGCATCGGGTCGTTCGAGAATTTCAGACATGGCGGCCTTTATCGGTGGCTTAGGTGGCGGGCTGGCGCTTGTGCCAGCGATGGCCAGCAACTAACATGTTAGCATGAACCTCACGTCAAGTCCCTACGAATTTCTCGATAGGCCGACGAGCCTGACCCGCGGCAACGTGACCGCGGACGTGACCCAGTCGATTCGTCAGGCGATCGTCACCATGACGATCCCGCCCGGCACGGTCCTCGACAAGGGCGCGATCTGCGAGCGGCTCGGCGTGTCGCGCTTTCCGGTCAGCGAGGCGCTGGCGCGGCTGGCGGGCGAGGGGCTGGTCGATATCCTGCCCCAGCGCGGCTCGATGGTGTCGCGCCTGAGGATCGCCGACGTGCGCGAGAACATGCTGATCCGCAAGGGGCTCGAAAGCGAGGCGGTGCGGGTGCTGATCGGGGCGCTGTCCGAGCAGGTGGTCGAGGATCTGCATGCCAACATGACGCTGCAGCTCGCCGCCGCCTCGCGCGACGACGTCTCGGTGTTCCACCTGCACGACCTGGCTTTCCACGACATCATCTTTCGTGCCATGCGGCTGTCGCGGATCAAGCAGATCATCGATTCGGCGCGTGCCAATCTCGACCGGGCGCGGCGGCTGATCATCACCCCGCGGCGTCTGGCGCTGACCATCGCCGAGCATCAGGCCATTCTGGATGGTATATTGGCGGGGGACGAGGCGGCGGCGATCCGGGCGGTGCGTGCGCATATCGACGCCGTCATGGTCGAGCTCTACGCCTTTGCGCGCGAGGAACCGGATCACTTCGCCGATGGCGAGGAGCAGTTGCAGGACGGTGAGGCCAACACTTTTCCCTTCGGATGAACGAAAAATAACAGGAGGAATGCGATGCTGAAGAACATACACCCGCTGCTGGGGCCGGAACTGCTGGCCGTCCTGCGCGAGATGGGCCATGGCGACGAGATCGCCATCGTCGACGCCAATTATCCGGCCACCAGCGCCGGGCCGATCTGCGT
>JAEWHZ010000093.1 GCA_023387585.1 Pseudomonadota bacterium | reverse complement strand
ACGTTCCATTCGTCGAAGGAGATGTAGACGTCCCGGTCGGACTTCTTCTTCGCCTTCACGAAGCGGATCGTCGAGGCCACCGTGTCGATGTAGCGCTCGAGTTTATGGTTCAGGGCCAGATAGTTGCCGGCATGCTTTTCCGGGTTTCGGAAATACATGTGCAAGGAGATGTGGTCCACCACGTCATAGGTGTGCTCGAGTACGGTGCGCTCCCAGTCGGGATAGCTCGGCATATCCGCATTCGAGGAGCCGCATACGACCAGTTCGAGCGAACTGTCGAAGGCGCGCATGGCCTTGGCCGTCTCGTTGGCCAGCTTACCGTACTCGTCGGCATCCTTGTGGCCGACCTGCCAGGGGCCGTCCATCTCGTTGCCCAGGCACCATAGCTTGACGTTCCACGGATCCTTCTGGCCGTTCTTGATGCGCAGGTCCGACCAGTAGCTGCCGCCGGGATGGTTGACGTATTCGAGGAAGTTGCGGGCGGCGTCGAGGCCGCGCGAGCCCAGGTTGACCGCCAGCATCATCTCGGTGCCGACCGTCTTGCACCAGGCGGCGAACTCGTGGATGCCGACATGGTTGCTCTCGGAGGTGTGCCAGGCGAGATCGAGCCGCACCGGCCGTTCCTCCTTCGGCCCGATGCCGTCTTCCCAGTTATAGGCGGAAACGAAGTTGCCCCCGGGATAGCGCACGCAGGGTATATTCAGGTCGCGCACGAGATCGGCGACGTCGCCGCGCATGCCATCGGCATCGGCTGTGGGGTGGTCCGGCTCATAGATGCCGCCATAGACCGCGCGGCCGAGATGCTCGAGAAATGCGCCATAGACGCGATCGTCGATCTTCGAGATGGCATAATCCCGATGCGCCGTGACGGACGCCTTCATATTCCCCTCCCCGTAAATACCGGAACTTATGATTTATATCACAAATACGGTTTTACAGGAAGGCGGCACGGAGGCAAGGGGTAAAAGCTTCAGTCTATGGAAACCGCTCAATTCGCCGTCTGCAAGCGAAGAATGATGTCCTGGTCGTAATTGCCGAAACCGCGCCCGAAGATGTTGATGCCGCCGGGATTCCGGGCGTTCTCCTTCACGCCGATGCGCAGCCGGATGGAGTGATGGGTCTCGAGATCGAGGTCGTTGATCGATACCGGCGAGATTTTTACGCCGTCGACGAAGGTTCCGGATTCGGTCACCCGCCAGCCCTTGAGCTTGCCGTATTGCGAGCCCTTCAGCTTCCACCAGTCGGGGGTATAGACGCCGCGCTTGTCGCCGAAATCGCCCGGGGAGGTCCAGGTGCCGATCTCGGTGCCGTTGATCGACAGGGTGATGTCGGACGGCCAGTCGGCCGAGGTTCCGGGGACTTCGGACGACAACTCGAGCGAGATTTCCAGCGAATTTATCCGATTCTGCGCCAGCTTGGCGTTGTTCGGGAACTGATATTCCACATAGCCTCGGGTGAACCAGATCAGCCCGGCTTTCATGCGCTCGGGATCGAGGAAGGTATCGGGGACGTCCAGCAGGCCGATGATGCCGTCCACCGAGCACAGGCCGCAGGGCGCCGAAACCTCGCAGCTGGTATAGAGCCCGAGCGGCATCGCGACCTCGATGCCGTTGTTGCGGCTCGGCGCGATGTCGTCCTTGAACATGACGAGGACTTCTTCGAACAGCGGATGGCAGACCTTCTGGTTGCCCTTGCGCGCCTTCTGAGTCTCGGTGCGGATCAGGCCGGTGCTTTCGAGCACCTGCAGATTGGTCGAGACGGTCGATTGCGGCAGGCTCAGCGCATCCGCAATCTCGTTGCCGTTCATCGGGCCGCGGAAATGCAGCAGTTTCAGAATCCTGATACGAACCGCAGAGGCAAGCCCCTTCAACACCTCGATGTCTCGTTCGGGATCGAGGACCAGAAAATTTCGGCTCATGTAGTGGATATCCGATTGAAGGGTGTGCCTCTCTACCGGATGAGTTGATACAGTCAAGAAGTAAATCAGAATATCGAAATAGGTTTTTGGTCGCGAACCGCGGTGGCGTGGATAAGATCACCGCCGGAATCTTTTCGAATGGGGGAACTATGAGCGGGACCTTGGTGGTGACGGGCGGCTCGCGCGGCATCGGGGCGGCGTGCTGCCTGCGCGCGGCTCGGGACGGCTGGGCGGTGGCGGTCAACTACAATGGCAGCGCGGAGGCGGCGGAGCGGGTGGCGGAGACCATCTGCGAGGCCGGCGGACGGGCGATGGCGCTCAAAGCCGATGTGAGCGACGAGGCGCAGGTTTCCGGCCTGTTCGACGCTGCTGCGGCGGCTTTGGGGCCGGTGACGGGGCTGGTGAACAATGCCGGCATCCTCGATCTGAAGACGGCGTTCGCCGACATTTCCGTCGAGCGTTTTTCGCGGCTGATGGCGACAAACGTCACCGGCGCTTTCCTGTGCGCCCGCGAGGCGGTGCGGCGCATGGCGCGTTCGCGTGGCGGGTCCGGCGGAGTGGTCGTCAACATCTCGTCCAAGGCGGCGGTGCTGGGAGCGCCGGGCGATTTCGTCGACTATGCCATGACCAAGGGCGCGATCGACGCGCTGACGCTGGGACTCGGCAAGGAGGTGGCGGCGGACGGCATCCGCGTCAACGGCGTTCGGCCCGGATTGATCGAGACCGATATGCATGCGGCGGCCGGCGACCCCGAAAGAGCGCGGCGGTTGGGAAACACAGTGCCCATGGGCCGCGAAGGGCAGCCCGAGGAAGTCGCGGAGGCGGTGGCCTGGCTGCTGTCGCCGGCGGCAGGGTATGTCGCGGGGGTGACGTTCGACGTGAGCGGAGGACGGTAAGTCCTTTGTCCTGAATGTCCTTCGTTCAGGCCGGAACCGTTGCTGGCGGGGTTTCCCGATCCCGCCGTGGCGGGAAGGCCAGGGCCAGTGCGGCGGCACCGAGGCCGATGGCGGCCGAGGACACGTAGAGCCAGTGATAGTCGCCAAAGGTGTCGAACAGCCACCCGCCGCCGACCGGGCCGAAGGCCATGCCGATCGATGAGGTCATGGTGATGCCGCCCAGTACCGTGCCCATGACGGCCGGGCCGAAATAGTCGCGGGCCAGAACGGCGTAGAGCGGCATGACGCCGCCATAAGCGAGGCCGAGCACGACCGCCAGGGCGTAGAACTGGTGCAGCTCGGAGATGTAGATATAGGCATAGATTCCAACGGCTTGCAGGACAAGACCGCCGATGATGATGCGCTTGACCCCGAGCCGGTCGGCGGCGAGGCCGAAGACGATGCGGCCGAACAGGCCGGCCAGCCCCTCGACCGAATAGATGCTGGCGGCCGCCAGTGCCGAGGCGCCGCACAGCATGGCGTAGCTGACGGTGTGGAAGATGGGGCCGGAATGGGCGGCGCAGCATAGGAAGAAGACGCCGGCCAGCACGAGGAATTGCGGGGTGCGCAGCACGGCGGCAATGCCGCGCGGCTGCGGGACGGCGGGGGCGACGTCGCTTTGCTGCTCGGAGGCGGGGGTGGGTTTCGGCGGGCGGCGGATCAGCAGGCCGGCGGGCAGGATGCAGGAAGTGGCGAAAAAAGCGGTGTACATCATGGCGTTACGCCAGCCGAAATTTTCGATCAGCACGGTGGCGAGCGGGGTGACGATCATCGGCGCGACGCCGCCGCCGAGCGAGACCAGCGACACGGCGAGGCTGCGGTTCCTGTCGAACCAGGCGACGGTCGTGGCCATCAACGGGGCGAAGAAGGCGCCGCCGGAGATGCCGACGAGCCCGCCATAGGCGAGCTGGAACACCAGAATGTCGGTTGCGCGGCTGGATATGAACAGCCCGATGCCGAGTATGAACGCCGCGATCAGCACCACGGGGCGGGCGCCGATGCGGTCGGTGAGCACGCCCCACAGGAAACCGGCGATACCCATGACGATGAAGCCGACCGTCATGGCACCGGAGATGCCGGCGCGCGTCCAGCCGGTCTCGGCGGCGATGGGCTGCAGATAGACGGGCAGGGCGAACATGGCGCCCATGGCCAGACAGGTGATGACCGCCCCTGCGGCGACGATGACCCAACCGTAATGTCGTTCCATTCCCGCGTTCTCCCTCACGAGGTTCCGCCGGCACGACGAACGGGGCAGGGCCGGGTCGACATTTTAGCGCATGAGAATTTCCGGGGCACGCGGAATGCGTGGGGTCAGCGCTCCAGCGAAACCTCGTCGCGGGCCAGAAGGGCCAGGGCTTCGGGGTAGAGGCGGTGTTCTTCGGCGAGGACGCGGGCTGCGAGGGATTCGGGGGTGTCGCCGGTGAGGACGGGCACGGCGGCCTGGAGGATGACCGGGCCCTCGTCGAGGCCGGGCGTGACGAAATGCACCGAGCAGCCGTGCTCGGCGACGCCATCGGCCAAAGCGCGGGCATGGGTGTCGAGGCCGCGATAGGCGGGAAGCAGGGAGGGATGGATATTGATCATCCGGCCCTGCCAACGGGCGACGAAGGGGGCACCGAGGATGCGCATGAAGCCGGCAAGGGCGACGATGTCGACGTTCCAGGCTTCGAGCTGGCGGGTTATGGCGTCCTCGAAGGCATCGCGCGAGGGATAGGCGGACTGGGCGAGGGCGGCGGTCGGGATGCCGTGCCCGGCGGCGAAGGCGAGGCCGGGGGCGGCGGCGCGGTTGGAGATCACGCCGGCGATCTCGGCGGGATAATCGGGCTGCCGCGCGGCAGCGACGAGCGCGGCCATGTTGGAGCCGCGGCCCGAGATCAGCACGCCGACGCGCTTGCGGCTCACAGGGCGAGCGCGCCGGTGAAGGTCACGGCTTCGTCTTCGCGCGGCACCAGCTCGCCGACCTCGAAGGCGGTCTCGCCCTGTTGGCGCAGCAATTCGAGGGTGGCGTCCACATCCTCGGCGGCGACGGCGAGCAGCATGCCGACGCCGCAATTGAAGGTGCGCAGCATCTCGCGCTCGGCAACGCCGCCGGTATGGGCCAGCCAGCCGAAGACCGGCGGCACGGGAATGCGGCGCAGATCGACATGGGCGGCGAGGGCGTCGGGCAGCACGCGGGGGATGTTGTCGATGAAGCCGCCGCCGGTGATGTGGACCATGG
>JAEWHZ010000062.1 GCA_023387585.1 Pseudomonadota bacterium | reverse complement strand
CGCGGCCAGTTCGGCTTCTCGCTGATCCTGACGACGCAATTCGTCCTCGCCTCGGCGCTGATCGGGCAGGCGCTGCTCGGCCTGCTGCTCGCCTGGCTGATCCAGACCGTGCCGCCCACCGTCAAGCGCATCACCGAGACCTTCGTCATCGCCGCCTGGATATTGCCCGAGGTTGTGATCGGCTTTGCCTGGTTCGCCTTTCTCGACCGCGACCAGGGCACGCTCAACATGATCCTGACCTCGCTCGGCCTGCCGCCGGGCGACTTTCTGCTCGATCAGCCCTTCTGGGTCATCGTCGTGTTCAACACCTGGCGCGGCGCCGCCTTTTCGATGATGCTGTTCAACTCGGCCTTCTCGTCGATCCCGCCGAGCTATTTCCAGGCGGCGGACGTGGCCGGCGCGTCCTCGTGGCAGAAATTCCGCGACATCGGCCTGCCGCTGATCCGCGGCCACATCGTCACCGACCTCATCCTGATCACCATGTGGACGTTCAACACCTTCACGCCGTTCCTCTTGACCAATGGCGGGCCGAGCTACCGCACGGAACTGGTGTCGATCTACAATTACCGCGTCGCCTTCCAGGACTTCCAGTTCGGCAAGGGCGCGGCGGTGGGCGTGATCATGATGCTCATCAACCTGGCCTTCGCGCTCGTCTATCTGAGCATCGGACGCAAGAAGGCACCCAAAACATGAGGCTGACCCTTCCCGCCTTCTTCGGTCGCATCGCCTTTTCCGCGCTCGCCGCGCTGATCGGCGCCGTCTTCGCCCTGCCGCTGATCTGGTTCGTCTTCGCGCCCTTCAACGCCCGCGCCGAGCTCGGCCTCGCCGTGCCCGACCCGTGGACGCTGTCCAACTTCTTCACGGTGTTCGGCAATTCCTACGCCGTGCAGGCGCTGTGGAACAGCTTCATCCAGGCCATCGGCGGCGTCATCCTGATCGGCGGCGCGGCGACGCTCGCCGCCTATGCGCTGTCGCGCTCCATGATCCCCGGCAAGGGCGCCGTCACCTACACCCTGCTGCTGTTCTCCTCGGTGGTGTCGGGCTCGGCGGCCATGGTGCCGATCTTTCTGATCATCTCCGCCGCCGGGCTGATGGATACGCATGTCGCGGTCATCCTCACCTTCGCCGGCGGGCTGCTGCCCACGGCCATGTTCATCCTCAGGGACTTCATCGACTCCATCCCCAAATCCTACGAGGAAAGCGCCATGGTGGCCGGCGCCTCGCCGGTGCAAGCCTTCTTCGACGTCGCGCTGCCGGTCATCCGTCCGGGCATCGTCGTCATCGTGGTGTGGAGCTTCGTCAACATCTGGGGCTCGTTCCTCATCCCCTTCATCCTCTTGCGCTCGGACAGGAACATGCCGGCCTCGGTCGCCATCTACTCGTTCTATTCCGAGGCGGGCACACCCATCGTGACGCTTTTGGCGGCCTATTCGCTGATCTATTCGCTGCCCGTCATCGCGCTCTACCTGTTCGTGAGCTGGAAGTTCGGCTTCCGGTTCTTCGGCGGCATCAAGGCTTGATCTTTCATGGCATCTGTCGAGTTCAGAAACGTCACCAAGAGTTTTGGCGAGTTCACCGCCGTGTCCGATGTCAGCTTCGACATCGGTGACGGCGAGTTCGTGTGCCTGCTCGGCCCCTCGGGCTGCGGCAAGACCACCTCGCTGCGCATGATCGCCGGCCTCGAGACCCCGACCGCCGGGCAGATCCTGATCGGCGGCGAGGAGGTGACGCACCTGCACCCCAAGGACCGCAACATCGCCATGGTGTTCCAGGATTATGCGCTCTATCCGCACATGAACCTGGCCGACAACATCGCCTATCCGCTCAAGGTGCGCGGCGAGGCCGTCGCCAAGCGCCATGGCCGCGCGAGGGAAGTGGCGGACGTGCTCAAGATCGGGCATCTGCTCGACCGGCTGCCGAGCCAGATTTCCGGCGGCCAGCAGCAGCGCACCTCGCTGGCCCGCGCGCTGGTCTACCCGGCCAAGGTCTATCTGTTCGACGAGCCGCTTTCCAATCTCGACGCCAAATTGCGCCTCGAAGCGCGCGGCTTCCTCAATCACCTCCAGCGCGACATGGGCATGACGGCGGTCTATGTCACCCACGACCAAGCCGAGGCCATGGCGCTCGCCACCCGCATCGCCGTCATGGACCACGGCCGCATCGTGCAATACGCCTCGCCCATCGAGATCTATCGCCGCCCGGCCACCACGTTCGTTGCCAACTTCGTCGGCAACCCGCCGATGAACCTCGTCGCCGTCGAAGGCGCGCAGGCGGACGGAAAACTGGCGCTCAACGCGGAGGGCCTCGCCATCGCCCCGCTCGCCATGAGCGACGGCATCGGCAAGGCCCTCGCCTCGGGCGGCAAGCTGACGCTCGGCGTGCGCCCCGAGCATCTTTCCATCGCCGCGCCGGGCGATGAAAACACCATCGCCGCCCCGCTCTTCGCCAATGAGAACATGGGCCCGGAAAGCCTCGTCACCATCGATCGCGGCGAGGGCGCGCGCGTCACCGCCCGCATCTTCACCGACGAGCATCTGGCGCTCGACGAGACGGTGATCCTGAGCTTCACGCCCGAGCACGTGCACCTGTTCGACGGCGCCGGCAACCGTATCCCGGCGGTGGGGGACGAGGCTTGAGCCGCACCGTCACGGCCTGCGTCACCCGCGCCGACCAGGCCGAAAACCCCTATTTCTACATCCCCTTCGAGGTGCCGCTGGGCACCACGCGCATCGATGTGACGCTGGCCTATCCCAAGGCCGGGGACTGCGTCATCGACCTCGGCGCCTTCGATCCGCGCGACACCGGCTATCCCACGGCAGACGGCTTCCGCGGCTGGAGCGGCGGCGCGCGGGAAAATTTCTTCATCGCCACAGACGATGCGACGCCCGGCTATGTGCACGGCCCGATCCCGCCGGGGCGCTGGACCGTCATCCTCGGACTCTACAAAGTCCCCGAGGCGGGCGCCGAAATCAGCGTCACCATCACGCTCGATGCCGCGCCGCGCGGCGTCGAACCGCAGCCGGCCCGCACCTTCCCGGTGCGCCACGGCGCCGGCTGGTATCGCGGCGACCTCCATTGCCACACCTTTCATTCCGACGCGCGCGGCAGCCCGGAATTGCTGCATGCGGCGGCGAGGCAGGCCGGGCTCGATTTCCTCGCCATCGCCGACCACAACACCATCACCCAGCGGCGCTATTTCCACCCGCAAAGCACGCCCGAGCTGGTCTTCGTGCGCGCCATGGAGATCACCACCGCTGTCGGCCACGCCAACGTCTTCGGCGTCGACGACTGGATCGACTTCCGCATGACGAAACCGTCCGACGCGCATGTGCTCGAACGCCTCGTGCACGACAAGGGCGGGTTGCTGTCGATCAACCACGACAAGCCGACCATCCCCTGGGACTATGATTTCCCCGCCGCCGACTGCCAGGAGGTGTGGCAGTCGACCTGGATGGCGTGGAACTGGGTGTCGCTCCAGCGCTGGCAACAGCGCCTGGCCGCCGGCCTCAGAATCTCCGCCATCGGCGGCTCCGATTACCATCAGCCCGACCGCCTGCTGCCCGAAGGCCCGCTGGTGCTGGCGCGCCCGACCACGGTGCTGTTCCTGCCCGAACTGTCGGAAGACGCCGTGCTCGCCGCCATGAAATCCGGCCTCGGCTACGTCACCGAAAGCCCCACCGGCCCGCATCTCGAACTCCGCGCCGGCGACATTGTCATGGGCGGCGCCGTGCAAAACCTCTCCGAGCTCACCGTCATCGTGCGTGGTGCCAAGGGCGACCGTCTGGCCCTGATCGACGCCACCGGCCCCATCGCCGACATCGAGATCGATGCCGACGACTGGACCCGCACCATCCCCGTCGCGGCCCCGCAGAAATTCGTCCGCGCCGAAATCATCGCCGCCGCCGGCCGCGAGATGCTGCTCGCCGAATTCACCGCCGCGCTCGACGGGCGCGAACTGCCCTGGCAGCTCAAGGGCGCCGATCTCGCCGAACAGCCCATCCGCCGCGCGCTGGGCAATCCCATCTATATAGGACCCTGACCATGCTTATCGGCAACGCGCCCTGTTCCTGGGGCATCGCCTATCCGACCGGCAACAGCTACACGTGGCGGCAATATCTCGATGAGGTCGCCGAAGCCGGCTATCGCGGCACCGAGCTCGGCCCCTTCGGCTTCCTGCCCAAGGACGCCGCTTTGCTGAGCGACGAGCTGGCCAAACGCGACCTCACCCTCATCGGCGCCACCCATGTCCATACGCTGGGCGACGCCGCCTCCGCCCCGGCCTTCCGCGAAACCCTGCGCGAACTCTCAGCCCTGCTGGTCTCGCTCGGGGCGAAGCATCTCGTCATCATGGACGAGAGCAATTTCTACCCCAAAGGGCGCGAAGGCGTGCTCGACGAATCCGGCTGGCAGGGGCTCACCGCGATGGTCCGCGATGCACAGGCGCTGGTCGAATCCGAATATGGCCTCAAGCTCAGCTTCCACCCGCATGTCGGCACCGCCGTCGAAAAGGAAGCGCAGATCGACCGCCTGCTGGCCGAGACCGGGATCGATCTGTGCTTCGACACCGGCCACCACGCCTTCTGGGACCAGGACCCCATCGCCTATATGCGCCGTGTCTTCGATCGCATCGCCTATATGCACCTCAAGAACGTCGACCCGAATGTGCGCGCCCGCGTGCTCTCCGGCGAGCTGAGCATCGCCGATTCCTACGGTGCCGGCGTGATGTGCCCGCTGCCCGACGGCGCCGTCGACATAAAGGAAGTCATGCGCCTCCTCGCCGAGCGCGACTTTTCCGGCCCCATCGTCGTAGAGCAGGATGTCGCCGCCGACGCCGCCGAAACCCCGCTGCAACTCGCGGCCCGCAACCTCGCCTATATGCGGGCTATCGGGACGTAATCCAGCTCGCCGGCACGTCGAGCTCCGTGGCGAATTTCTTCACCAGCTCGTCGCTCAGCCGCCGGGTGCCGGCTTCGAGGGCGGACAGATAGCTCTGCCCGATGCCGATCCGGGCCGCCACCTCGGTCTGGTTCAATCTGCGCCAGAGGCGGATGGCACGCAG
The DNA here is from genome assembly GCA_023387585.1 of Pseudomonadota bacterium. Lineage (GTDB taxonomy): Bacteria > Pseudomonadota > Alphaproteobacteria > Rhizobiales > Devosiaceae > Devosia. The sequence continues at coordinate 3,731 of JAEWHZ010000062.1, read as the reverse complement.
CCGGCTCGCGCCGCGGTGGATTTCGGCACTGACCTCGGGCGGCAGCACCTGATCGTCGCCACGCCCTAGCGCGGCCTTGCGCTCGGCATAAATCGCGGCATCGGCCGCGTCCTCGGCGGCTTCGGCGGCCGCCTCGACAAGGGCGTCATATTCTGCCCGGGTGAGGATCACCATCTCGTCGCCACTAGGCGACACGAAGGTCTGGATCTCAGCCATGGATAGTCTCCAGTCTCCGGTTCAGTGCCGGCGATACGTCGTCGTCTCCCGCTTGCCGATATAGACCGCCAATATGGTGGTCCGATCCTCGTCGAAGATCACTCGGTAGCGCCCGATGCGCAGTCGAAAGCCGGATTGGCCGGTCAGGGCCTTCACATCGCCGCGCCCCGAGATCGCGTAGGCGTCCAGCCCGGCTTCCACCTGCTCACGACCTTCCCGGGGCAGGGCCTCAAGGTCCCTGGCCGCCGATGCGGTATAGACGACCGTTTTCATGCTGGAGAAATATTACAACAATATCACAAAACTGCAATATCGTATCACAAAGCCTTGTTGGCGCCCTCGAACGCCGCCGGATCGCGATATTTCACCGTCTGCAAATGCTCGCAATAGAGCACCAGTTCGCCTTCGCCCTTGAACACCTCGTAGCTCGCCCGGCACAGGCCGAGTTCCTTGTATTTGGGGAATTTCTCGAGGTTGGTGCGGATGGTGTAGATGGTGTCGCCGATGAAGGTCGGCTTGATGAAGCGCAGCCTGTCGTAGCCGTAGGAAAAGGCGTTGACGCAGTTTGTCGCCACCAGCCCGAGGCCGGCCGAGAACACGAAGGCGCCCGCCACCAGCCTGCGGCCGAACTGGCCCTCGGTGCGGGCGAAAATGTCGTCGGCGACGTAAGGGTGCATGTCGGTGACGAGGGCGTTGAACTGCATGGATTCGCCCTCCGAAAGGGTGCGGCGGACCGAGCGGATCTTGTGGCCCACCTGCCAGTCCTCATAGAACCAGTTCTCGGCGTTCCACACCGGCAGCGCGGCGTGCTCTTCGGGCATGGTGGTCGGGTGGGTCGACGACACGCCCACGGTAGGGCTGAATTTTTCCATGGTCGTGTTCCCGTTCAGCCTATGGTTGCCGTCACGCCGTCGACGCGCATGGCGTGGATGGCGTCGAAATCCCACGCGATCCCCAGCCCCGGCTCGTCGCTCGGGATCGCCTTGCCGTCGCGTATGGTCATCGGCGCAGTGGTGATGGAATCGAGCTGGGGGATATATTCCACCCAGCGCGCATTGGGCACGGCGGCGCACAGCCCGACATGCAGCTCCATCAGGAAATGCGGGCACACGGCGATGTTGAAGGCTTCCGCCATATGCGCGACCTTGAGCCAGGGCGTGATGCCGCCGATCCGCCCCACATCGACCTGCACGATCGAGCAGGCGTGCCGTTCGAGATATTCGCGGAAATGCAGGTGGCTGTAGAGGCTTTCGCCCACGGCGATGGGGATGGAGGTGTGGTCCACCAGCCGGCGATGCCCCTCGATGTCGTCGGCGGTCAGCGGTTCCTCCAGCCAGCCGATGTCGAGCTGTTCATAAAGCCTTGCACGCCGGATGGCCTCGTCGACGTTGAAACGCTGGTTGGCGTCGGTGAAGATCTCGAACTCCGGCCCCACGGCCTCGCGTACGGCCGCGATGCGCGAAACATCCTCATGCGCCGGCCGGCCGACCTTGAGCTTGCAGCCGCCGAACCCCTCGGCCTTGGCGCGCAAGGCGTCCTCGACCAGCGCCTCGGTCTCGAGATGCAGCCAGCCGCCCTCGGTGGTGTACAGCGGCACCTCGCGCTGCGCCCCGCCGGCGGCGAGATGCAGCGGCAGGTTCTGGCGCCGGCATCTGAGATCCCACAGCGCCGTGTCGATCGCCGCCATGGCGATCGCGGTGATGGCGCCCACCGTGGTGGCATGGGTCAGGAACAGCAGGTCGCGCCAGATGCGCTCGATCTCCAGCGCCTCGCGCCCGATCAGCGCCGGGGCCAGCGTGCGTTCGAGCAGCGCCATCACCGCATGCCCGCCGGTGCCGATGGTGTAACTGTAGCCGGTGCCGGTCACGCCATCGGCATCGGTGATGCGCACGATCGGCGTTTCCTGGCTCACGAAGGACTGGATGGCGTCGACACGCTTCACCTTGGGGGTGAGGTCGACCATCATCAGCTCGACGCGGACGATCTTGGACATCATGGGCTCCTTCAGTTCCAGGGCTTGCCGAGGCGCGGATTGGCCGGCGCCTCGCCGAGGGCTTCGGAATCGAGCACGGTCGGCCGCCGCCATTCTTTGCGCGCGGTCTCGCTCAGCACCAGCCCGTGGCCCGGCCGGTCGGGCGCATGCGCCCAGCCGTTCTCGATCACCACGGGGCTGTCGACCAGATGGTCGTAGTTCTGGAAGGAATATTCGAGCCACTGCACTTCCGGCAGGGCGCAGGCCATATGCACGCCGACCTCGAGGAAGGTGTTCCCCAGGCTCACCGGAATGCCGCGATCCGCCGCCAGCCAGCCGATGCGCATCACATCGGTCACCTGGCCGTGCACGTTGAGGATGTCGGTCGCCCCGGCTTCCATCAGCAGGCGCTTGTTGTGCGCGTCGAGATATTCGCCGGAATTGATCAGCGTCCAATGCGCCGAATCGCACAGCATCCGCAGTCCCTCATGGTCGTCGCGCAGGATGGGGTCCTCGACCCAGAACAGGTCGTGGCCCTCGCGCCGGATCACCTCGAGCTTCGTCAGCGCCTCCTTGGCGCCCCAGGCCTCGTTGGCGTCGATCATCACCAGCGCGTCCTGGCGCACATTGTCCTTGAGCAGCTTGAGCCGGTTGAGGTCCCAGTCGAAATCCTCGTGCCCGACCTTGATCTTGAAGGCGCGATAGCCGAGCGCGTCGGCGTGGCTGAACAGGCCGACATATTCGTCGTCCGTCAGATGGAAATCGAGCCCGCTGGCATAGGCCTCCACCCGGCCGCGCCGGCTTCCGAGCAGCTTGTGCAGCGGCAGTTTCACCTGTTTCGCCGCCAGGTCCCATAGCGCGAGCTGGATCGCCTCGTGGAAATTGATCGAATAGGGCCGCTGGTTGCCGCCGCGCGGGCGCGACACGCGGTGCACCAGCCCTGCCGGCGGCTCGCCCTCCAGCCCCGGCCAGGCCTCGAGCCGGAACACGCGCTCGATCTCGGCTTCGTCGGGCAGGGGGAAGAACAGGTTCTGGATGAAGCCGAGCCCGATCTCGCCGGTATCGGCGATCAGTTCGAGCGCGGCGACGTGGACTTCGGCGATTCGCACCTGGCTGTCCCCGATCACGCGATCGCGGGCATATTGGAAGCGGGTGATGCGGAATTCGGCGATACGCATGGGGATGAAGGTTCCTGTGTGATAGACTAACTTGGCCATCTGATATATTAGGTGGGGAAAGAGAGCATGACGGAGGCGGACGGGCAAGTGGGTGCGGGCGCACGAGAGGCGGAGGCGGATTTCCTGCCCACGGGCGCGCGGCTGAGCGACGTCGCCTATACGCGCATCCTCGAGGCGCTGTTCGACCGACGGCTGCCGGCGGGGGCCTTCGTGTCGCAGAACGAGCTCGTCAAGCTGATCGGCGTGCCGGTGGCGCCGCTGCGCGATGCGCTGCGCGTGCTCGACAATGAGGGCATCCTCACCATCCATCCGCGCTCGGGCATCCAGATCACCAAGCCCGGCGCCGAGCTCACCCAGTCCACCTA
>JAEWHZ010000100.1 GCA_023387585.1 Pseudomonadota bacterium | reverse complement strand
AGACGCGCCCGTCATAGATTTTTGCGAGATAATCGGCGATGCGGGCGCGGGCCTCGGAATCGTAGCGCTCGCGCGGCACATAGACGAGGATGGAAACGAAATTGTCGAAGGCGTCGATGCGCGGCAGGACGCGCACGCGCGGCCGGTCGCCGAGCGCGGCGATGGCCTGGGTGAATTCGGCGAGCAGCGCGGTGTCGATCTGGAACAGCTCGTCGCGCGGATAGAAATCGAGCGCGCCGACCAGGGTGCGATGGGCATGCGAGCCGGGAACGACGCCGGTGTCGCGGACCACGTCGAGCAGTTTCTGGCGGATCAGCGGCACCTCCCTGTGCGGGGTGGCGAGGGCCTGGGCGGTGAAGAGCCCCACGAGCCGCAACTCGCCGGCGACGGCGCCGGAATCATCGAACAGCTTGATGCCGACATAGTCGAGATGCACGCGCCGGCGCACGCGGCTGCGCACATTGGCCTTGGCGACCAGCAGCGGAGCAGGGCCGGCGAAGAAGGCGGCGAGCTGCGGCGTCGATTCCACCCAGTCGCGCCCGGAGCGCAGCACCCGCATCTGCGGATCGCGCATGATGCCGAGCCCGGTTGCGGGACGGGGCTCCAGCGTCGTGCCGGCGAGACGGTATTCGCGCAGGCCGACAAGGATGAAATTGTTTTCCGTCAGCCAGTTGAGGAAGTCGACGGATTCAGTGCGCGAGGTTTCGGAGAGGCTGGCGGATTGGCGCTTCAGACCCTCGGTGGCGGCGGCGAGGCGCGCCAGCATCGGCTCGCGGTCGGCGACCGTTGCGGAAACATCGGCCAGGGTGCGCTCGATCTCGGCGACAAGCGGGGCGGTGTCGGCGATGGGGTCGATCTCGACATGCAGCAGGCTGCGCCGGGCGCCTTCGCCATCCGGCACGATGGGATGGGCGAGCAGGCGGACAACGGCGCCGCCGGCGCGGATCGCCGCCAGCGCGCTGTCGACGATGAACGGCATGTCCGGGCCATGGGCGGTGAGGACGAAGGGGGCACCGGCATCGCGGATGGCGACGCGGAAGCCGGGGCCGGCCGGGGCGTCGAGCAGGCGCAGCGATTCCGCCAGCCGCTCGACCAGCCCGTCGCCGCCGGCGGACAGGTCGTCGGGATCGATGCTGTCGAGCGCGATGCGCAGCCGGTCGGCTTCGATGTCCCCGCGCCCGGCGATCTCGGCCAGCAGGCGCCCGCGTGCCGTTTCGGCATCCATGTCGATTCGCTCCCCGATTTGCTCGCCGCCGAGCTTAGCCGCCCCGGACGGCGCTGTCGCCCTCAGCCCGGTTGGCTATCGGCCTGGGGCAACGGGGCGATGACATCGCGGCGCATCTGGTTGGGGGTGATGCCGTAGGCGCGACGGAAGTGTTCGTAGAACTGGCTCAGCGAGGCGAAGCCCGACTGGAAGGCGATGTTGGCGATGGACAGATTGCCCTCGAACAGCAGCGAGCGTGCACGGATCAGCCGCATGCGCACGACGAATTTCTGGATCGGGATGTGCATGACCGAGGTGAACAGCTTGAGCGCGTAATTGGGATGCAGGCCCACCACTTCGGCCACCTGCTCGATGCCGAGCGGCTCCGACAGATTCTCGCAGATATGGCGCACCATGGCGACGACATAGCGCACCGGCGAGGCGGTGCGGCTGTGCGCATCGGCCGGCTCGATCCACGGGTCGAGCAGCGATTTCCAGCCGGTGAGGGCGGCGCGGCGGAAGGTGGCGCCGATCTCGACATGGACGATATCGGTGCGCAGCGCGTTGCCCGAGCGGTAGTCGGCGTGCCAGCGGTCGAGCGTGTCGATGCCGATGGCGTCAGGGTTCAGCATGACGATGCCGCCGCCCATCATGGTCTCGGTGAGCCGGCCGAGCTGGGGCATGTGCAGGAAGGTGTCGAGCGGCAAATAGACGTTGACCTGCCGACCGGCGAGCGCCTCGGGCTCGAGCGCCACGGTCTGGTGGGCGATGCCGGCCCAGAAGGCGACCAGCCGCCCGGCGGGCACGCCGACCCGGCGGCCGTCATAGACATAGTCCATGCCGCCGCCGGTGAGCCAGTTGAGCTCGATATGTCCGTGGGTATGGGCGGCAGGCATGATCTGCGGCCTGAACGAGCGGATGCCGAAGCGCCCGAAGGCGCGCGAGGAGGCGTAGAAGCGCCGGTCCGGCCGCGCCATGGGACGCAGCGCCGGCATGCCGGCGGGGTGCCGGCCGCGAGGTACGTCCATCACCAAAACCCGCCTGCCTGTTCTTAGGATACCGGAAGAAGTCTTTAGTAAACCGGATTGCGTTGCCCGGCACAAGCGCTAGCATTTCGGCCCATCGGAGCACGGCGCGGATGGGAGGAGACCATGCCGCCGCCGTGCTCCGTCATGGAGGGAGGACCGATGAAAAAGCACATGCGCGCCCTTGGCGGGGCAGCCCTTATGCTCGGCGTTTCCGCGCTTGCCACCCAGGCGCAGGTGACCCCGACAACGCCACCAGATCCCCCGGAGTTCGCCGCCCAGAGCGAGCCGGTCTTCGTGGGCATTTCCGACATCCTCGAATATCGCGCGCTCGACAGCTACAGCGAGCCCGAATGGATGACGCAGAACTTCGTCGAGACCGGCCTGCTGCCGCCCGTCGAGGAGCGCCTGCCGGTCGAGCCGCTAGTCTACAAGACCGCCAACATGCCCGACGGCATCGGCGTCTATGGCGATGTGATGCGCCATGTCATCGGCGGCAGGCCGGAAGGCTGGAACTATATCGGCGGCCAGGCCCAGGGCTATGGCGGCATCGACATCGGCATGTCCGAATGCCTGACGCGCACCGGCCCGCTGTTCATGGTGCGCGCCGAGGAGCTCGAACCGCTCCCCAACCTGGCGAAGAGCTGGGAATGGTCCGAGGACGGATTGCAGCTCACCATGAATCTTGTTGAGGGCGCGCGCTGGTCGGACGGCGATCCGTTCGATTCCGAGGACGTGATGTTCTACTGGGACGATCACGTGAACGACCCCAATCTGCTGCCGCTGAACGGGGCGCGGCCGGAAACCTTCGGCAACGCGACGCTCGAGGCGCTTGACGCCTACACCATACGCTGGACCTTCTCCGAGCCCTTCGCGACGCAGTATCTGTACCAGATGGCCTATGGCACCTTCTGCCCCGGCCCCAGCCACATCCTGCGTCCGCACCACCCGCGCCACTCGGACAACACCTATGAGCAGTATGTGAACGCCTTCCCGCCGGAGTTTCTGAACATTCCGGTGATGGGCGCATGGGTGCCGGTCGAGTACCGCTCGGACGACATCATCGTGCTGCGGCGCAACCCCTATTACTGGAAGGTCGACGAAGCGGGTAACCAGCTGCCCTATCTCGACGAGATGCATTACCGGCTCTCGACCTGGGCCGATCGCGACGTGCAGGCGGTGGCCGGTTCGGGCGACTTCTCGAACCTCGAGCAGGCCGAGAACTATGTCGAGGCGCTGCGACGCTCCGCCGAGGAAACCGCGCCGGCCCGCCTGCAGTTCGGCGCCCGCACCATTGGCTATACGCTCGACTTCAACATGTCGGCGAACGGGTGGGGCGATCCCGACGAGCGTGGCCAGGCGATCCGCGAGCTCAACCGCAATCTCGACTTCCGCAAGGCCGTGACGGTGGCCATCGACCGCCAGCGGCTGGGCGAGAGCCTGGTGCGCGGCCCGTTCACCGCCATCTATCCGGGCGGGCTCTATGCCGGCACCTCGTTCTACGACCAGGACTCGACAGTCTATTATCCGTTCGACCTCGACGCGGCCAATGCCATGCTCGACGAGCTGGGGCTGGTCGACACCGACGGCAATGGCGTTCGCAACTTCCCCGAGGGAACGGCGGGCGGCGCCGATGTCGAGATCACGCTGCTGGCCAATAACGACTACGCCACCGACACCAATCTTGGCGAAGGCGTGATCGCCATGATGCAGCCGCTGGGCATCCGCGTCATTGCCAACTTCCAGACCGGCACGGCGCGCGACGACATGCAGCAATCGGGCCAGTTCGACTGGCATGTGCGCCGCCAGGGGGCCGAGATCGCCTCGGTGGTGCAGAACACGGTGCAGCTCGCGCCCACCGGCCCGCGCATCTTCTGGTCGCACCGCGCCGGCACGGACGGCACGCTCGACCTTCTGCCCTTCGAGCAGGAGCTGGTCGACACCGTCAACGCCTTCATCGCCACTTCCGACCCAGAGGAGCGGGCGGCGCTGATGGAGACCTGGCAGCGCATCTATACCGAGAACGTCTATTCGGCCGGGCTGACCCAGTATCCGGGGGCGCTGATCATCAACAAGCGCTTCGCCAACATCCCCGACGGCGCCCCGATCTTCATGTTCAACTGGGCCGAGGACAACATCATCCGCGAACGCGTCTTCGTTCCGGCCGATGCGCAGCAGGATTACGAGCTGCACCCGCAAACGCTCCCCGGCGAGCCCGGCCTCGGCAACGGCCCGATCGCGGGTGGCGCCTGACCTGCACCTTCGCGCGGCGGCGCCGCCGCCGCGCGGAACCTGAATATCCGGGGAACCTCAGATGCTGCGTTTCATCGCCATGCGCATCCTGGCCGCCATCCCGCTGCTGGCCCTTTTGAGCGTCGTCACCTTCGCCATCATCCAGGCGCCGCCGGGCGACTATGCCGACTATATCCGCTCCATGCTGATCAACCAGGGCGGCGCCACCGCGGCGGAAGCCGAGGCGCAGGCTGAAGCCTATCGCCAGACCCACGGGCTGAACGACCCGCTGGTGGTGCAGTATTTCCGCTGGATCACCGGCATCGTCACCCGCTTCGATTTCGGGCACTCGCTCTACTACAACAAGCCGGTGGGCAATGTCGTCGCCGAGCGCCTGCCGCCGACCATCGCGCTGGCGCTGACCTGCCATCTGCTGGCCTCGGTGCTGGGCATCGGGCTCGGCATCGTCGCCGCCACCCGCCAGTATAGCTGGACCGATACCATTCTCGGCTTCATCTCGTTCCTCGGCATGACGATCCCGCGATTCCTTTTGGCGATCATCATCCTCTACGTGCTGGTGTTCCGGCTGAACGTGCAGGAAGTGGGCATGTTCTTTTCCGCCCGCTATGGCGGGGCGCCGTGGAGCTGGGACAAGTTCATGAACCTGCTCTGGCACATCTGGCCGGTCATCTTCATCGCCACCTTCGGCGGGCTCGCCTACAATATGCGCGTGATGCGCGCCAATCTGCTCGACGTGCTCAACGCGCAATATATCGAGACGGCGCGGGCCAAGGGGCTGCCCGAAAGCGCGGTGATCATGAAGCACGCGGTGCCCAACGCGCTGCATCCGCTGGTCGCCTATCAGGGCGTGGTGCTGCCCTACATGCTGACCGGCGAGATCGAGGTGGCCATCGTCTTCGGGCTGGCGACCGTCGGGCCGGCCATCGTCGGCTCCATGGCGGTGGGCGACGTGTTCGTCACCGCGACCTTCATGCTGGTGCTGGCCGCGACGCTGATCATCGGCAACATCATCTCCGACATATTGCTGGTGGCGCTCGACCCGCGGATCCGGCTCGGCCAGGGAGGCGCGGAATGAGCGACGCCCCGACCAGGCCGAACGCCGAGCCGCTGCCGTCGAGCCCGGGCCTTGCCGGGCCGGCGCCGACGACGGAAGCCACCGAGACCGCCGTGGTCTCGCGCTTCGGGTCCGGCAATGAGGGTTATGCCAGGCTGGTCTGGCGGCGCTTCCGCCGCTCCAGCATGGGCATGATCGGGCTGGTGCTGGTCAGCGCGCTGTTCATCATGACGATCTTCGCCGACTTCTTCGCGCCCATGGACCCCAACCGCGCGCAACTGCCCTTCGCCTCGCCCGACCAGATCACCTTCGCCGATCCCGAGGGCAATTTCTCGCTTATCCCCTATGTCTATCCGATCGGGGACACAGGCGAGTTCGACCCCATTACCTTCCAGCCGCTGACCGGGCCGCAGCTCGACAACCCCACGCCCACCGGCTTCTTCGTGACCGGCTATTCCTATCGGCTGTTCTGGGTGATCCCGGCCAACATCCACTTCTTCGGCGCGACCGACGGGCGGCCGATCCACCTGCTCGGCACCGACCGGCTGGGGCGCGACATCCTCTCGCGCGGCATCATTGGCTCGCGCATCTCGCTGATGATCGCGCTGGCGGTGGTGGCGCTGACCACCACGGTCGGCACCTTTGTCGGCATCGGCTCGGGCTATATCGGCGGGCGGGTCGACGCCTGGGTGCAGCGCTTCGTCG
>JAEWHZ010000378.1 GCA_023387585.1 Pseudomonadota bacterium | reverse complement strand
CTTCGTGCAGGCCAATCTCGCCGATATCGGCATCAACGCCACCATCGCCCAGACCGAGTTCCCGGCCCTGCGCGCCCTGCAGACGGCCGGCCAGTTCGACGTCGCCCTCGATGGCCGCCAGCCCTGGTACAACGACCCAGACGCCCATATCACCATCGGCTATCTTTCGAGCCTCGCCGACACTGCCATGACCTTCCGCATGCCCGAAGATGCCGAGCTCGACGGCCTGATCCTCGAGGCGCAGCAGACGGTCGATCAGGAAGAGCGCAAGCAGCTCTACTTCCAGATCCAGGAGCTGATCGTCGCCAAGGTTCCGGCTGCCTACCTCTTCAGCCCCAAGCTGATCGTGTTTACCCGCGCCAATGTCGAGGGCCTCGTGATCAACAGCGCCCCGCCGCTCAACGAATATTGGGGCGTCTACAAGCAGTAGTCCTCCCGGACCTCTCCATCCTGCGGCGCTGTCTCCCGGCGCCGCAGGCTTTTTTCGCAGGACGTGATCGGATATGGCCAGCTTTCTCCTGCGTCGCCTCGTGGCGCTAATCCCGGTCCTGATCCTGGTGCTGGTGATCGTTTTCTCGCTGGTGCGCCTCATCCCCGGCGACCCCGCGGTGACCTTGCTCGGCCCGGGCGCGACCGATCAGCAGATCGCGGCGTTGCGCGCCCAGATGCGGCTCGACGAACCCGTTTATCTTCAGTTCATAAACTATGTCGGCGGCCTGTTTCGCGGCGATATGGGCATTTCGCTCAAGAGCGGCGCGCCGGTGCTCAACGAAATCATGCTGCGCCTGCCCGCCACGCTCGAGCTGGCGGTCTGCGCCACGCTGGCGGCCATCCTGTTCGGCATTCCCATCGGCGTCCTTTCGGCCACCCGTCCGAATTCGCTGTTCGACCACTTCACCCGGGTGTTTTCGCTGGTCGGCGTCTCCATGCCCGCCTTCCTGCTGGCGCTGATCCTGCAACTGATCTTTGCGACCTATCTGGGCTGGCTGCCGGTCTCCGGACGGCTCAGCCCCTACATCATCATGCAGCCCATCACCGGCTTCGCCATCGTCGACGGCATCATCACCGGCCAATGGGACGTGGTCGCCAGCGCAATCCGCTACCTCATCCTGCCCACGGCGGTGCTGACCGCGTTCCTTGCGGCGACGCTGGGACGGTTCGTGCGCAACACCATGCTCGAGGTCATGTCCGAGGACTTCATCCGCACCGCGCGCGCCAAGGGGCTTTCGCGCTCGCAGGTGATCCTCGAGCACGGCCTGCGCAACTCGCTGCTTCCCGCCGTCACCATTATCGGGCTCAAATTCGCGGAAATGCTGGGAGGTGCCATTCTCACCGAGACCATTTTCGCCTGGCCCGGCATCGGCCGCTTCATGTTCGAGGCCATCCGCAACCGGGATTATCCCGTCATCCAGGGCACCACGCTGATCTTCTCGCTGCTGTTCATGCTCACCTCGGTTCTGGTCGATTTGCTCTATGGCGTGCTCGATCCGCGCGTGCGCAAGAGGATGAAATGAACGCCGTTCTGCACTTCCTGAACAGGAACACCCTCGCCACGGCAGGCGCGCTGGTTCTGCTCGCCATCGTGCTCGCCGTCATCTTCGGCCCGATGATCAGCCCCTACGGGCCCACCAGCCTCAACGTGCTCAACAAGCTCCAGGGGCCGAGCCTGACCCATTGGCTGGGCACCGACAGCCTCGGCCGCGACGTCCTGACCCGGGTCCTGCATGGCGGGCGCTTCACGCTGGCCATCGGCGTCGGCGTCGTCGCCATCGCTTTTGTGGTTGGGGTCTTTTTCGGCATGCTGGCCGGGTTCGCCGGCGGGCTGGTGGATATGGTCATCATGCGCTTCGTCGACGCCATGCTGTCCTTTCCCGCCCTCGTGCTCGCCATCGCCCTGGCGGCGGCCTTCGGGCCCAGCCTCAACAACGCCATGCTGGCGGTCGCCATCACGCTGGCTCCGCAATTCGCCCGTGTCGCGCGCAGCCAGGCGCTCGCCATCTCGGTCAAACCCTATGTCGAGGCCGCGATTTCCCTCGGCCTGCCCACGCCCCGCATCCTGTGGCGCTATGTCTTCGCCAACGGCCTCGGACCGCTGCTGGTGCAGGCTTCGCTGAGCCTTGGCAGCGCCATATTGCAGACCGCCAGCCTGGGCTTTCTCGGGCTCGGCGCGCAGCCGCCCCTGGCCGAATGGGGCGCCGACGTTTCGAACAATCTGCAATATATGCGCGAGAGCCCCTGGGTTGCCCTGTCGCCCGGCATGGCGATCCTTTTCAGCGTGCTCTGCTTTAACCTCATCGGCGACAGCCTTGCCGACTGGTTCAATCCGCGCCGCCGCAACGAGATCGACTGATGCTGACCATCGCATTGGAGAAAGCCGACTTCCTGCCGGCCACGCGCGTCACCGACGACACCTCGATCCTAACGCTCAAGAACCTGGTGTTCGAGCCGCTGCTGCGCTGGCGGCCCGGCGGGCAGGCCGGCCCGGCCCTGTTCTCGCACTGGACCCATAGCGATGACGGCCGGCGCTGGGAATTCTTCCTGCGCGACGGCGCCATCTTCCATGACGGCGTCGCCTGCACCCCCGAACACATCCTCGCATTCATCGAGGCGATCCTCGGGTCGGTCGACATGTTCGGCATGAAGTGGTCCTATTCGCGCTATCTGGCCCATGCCACGTTGCGCGCGGGAACGGCGGGCAGCGTCGTCGTCGAGAATCCCGAGCCCTTCGCCGACATCCTCGACATCTTCTGCGAATTCTACATCTGCCGCACCGACGGGGATGGTCGTCCGGTCCTGGGGACCGGTCCCTATCGCGTCACCGATTTCGATGCCGGCGTGTCGGCGCGACTGAGCGGGGCGCGCGACATCCTCGTGCTGGCCCAGCCCGACGCCGCCGAACGCTATCGCATGCTGCGCGACGGCGAAGCCGATGCGGCGCTCAATCTCGAACGCATGCACGACACGCCCGATTTCGACCCGGCCCTGCAATGGGGCAAAGCGGTCAACACGCTTTCGGTGATGTATTATCTCAACTGCGCCCAAGGCATCTTCGCCGATCCGCGGGCCCGCCTCGCCGCGAACCTGGCGGTGGACCGCACGCAACTCATCACCGAGATCTTCGGCGGTCTCGCGCGGGAAGCGACCACCATCGTCAGCCCGTTCCATCTGGGGATGCGCGATCCGCCTCCCGCCATCGCCCACGATCCTGCCGCAGCCCGGCGCCTTCTCGACACCATCGGCGGGTCTTGCGACATCACGCTGCGCACCCCGCTCTACATGCCCGATCGCGCCCCGCAGATCAGCCGGTTCGTCGCCGACTGCCTGGGCGAGATCGGCTTTGCCGTCACCATCGAAACCGAAACCGACCGTCCCGAATATGCCCGCCAGGTCGGGCGCAAGCAGATCGGAGACCTCGCCATCTTCGATTCTTCGCCGCAAAGCACCTACCGCGTCCTCGACGACAAGATCTCGAGCCGCAACAAGGCCGTCTGGTGGCAGGGATTCGAGGACGCCGAAACCGAACGCCTCATCGGGGCCGCCAATGGCGCGATCGCGCCCGACGCAAGGGAAGCGGCCTATTCCGCCTGCCTCAAGCGGCTGAACGTCAACCCGCCATGGCTCTATCTCCTCCACCCCGTCGACATCTTCGCCGCCCGCCGGGAGATCCCGGGCCTTGCCATCGACCCCAAGGGCGTCCTGACCATCCAATGAGCGACCCAATGACCAAAGACTACGCCATCACCTTCTTTTACTATCCCGACATCCATGCGGTGACCGCGTTCTACGAAAAGCTCCTGGGGTTCGAACTGGTGCTCGACCAGGGCCTGGCCCGCATCTACCGCATCGCTCCGAACAGCTATTTCGGCATGGTCGACGGCAATCGCGGCCATTTGCGGCACCAGGAGAAAAGCGCCGTGCTGCTCACCATCGTCGCCCAGGACGTCGAAGGCTGGCACCAGCGCGTCAAGGAAGCCGGCGTCGACAATCTCACCGAAATCCAGCGCGGCAATTATTGCGATCACTTCTTCTTCGAGGATCCGGCCGGCTATGCGCTCGAAATCCAGCGCTTCCACAATCCCGAGATCGCCGGGCTGTTCGCGTGAGCGCGCCCGATTTCACCCTGCGGGTCAACTTCTCGCACGAGGACAAGGCCGCCAAGGGCCTGCGTTCCCTTCGCGAGCAGCAGGCAAGGACGCAGGAGCCCGTCTATTTCACCGCCCGGGAAATGGCCGATCTTCATCCCCGCCTGCTGCTGCTTGGCGGGCGCGGCTCCGGCAAGAGCGTGTTGGCACGCAAGCTGGCCGAAGAGCGCGGGGCCGTTCTCATCGAGATCGTCGACGAAACCTCCCTTCCACCGATCCCGCCGCAGGGCGATCTCATCCTCGACGGCATCGACCGGCTGGGACGGGACGGCGAAGCGCGTCTCGCCCGCTTCCTCGATCAGATCGGCTCGCGCCCGGCCATCGTTCTGGGCGACGATGCCACGGTGCGCGGCTGGCGGCTGCCCGGCGGGTTCGCCGTCCATACGCTGCTGCCGCTGTCGCTGGCGGAACGGCGCGCCCATCTCGCCGAGATCGGCCTTTCCACCACGGCGCCGCTGTCGCCCGTCGCCGCCAATCCCGCGCTGTTCGCCCTCAGCCTCACGGTGGATGGAACGGCCGAAACGGCCGAAGATCTGGCAGACGTGGTCCTCGCCCGGCATCCCGATCGCGCTTTCGAGGCTTTTGCCCGCATCGCGGGAAACCGCTCGGCGGACCGCGCGGTCGACGATTTGCTGGCGGCCGCGCATCTTGCCTCAATGGCGGAAGAAGAAGCCGCCGCGCTGTTCCTTGCCGATCCGGACCGCTGGTCCGGCAGTTTCGAAAGCCTTTTGCGCCGCGCACCGCAAAAGCGGGACCGGCTTGCGCCCTTGCTCGCGCGGGACGCCTCGGATGCGGCGCTGAAGGCGGCGCTGCTGATCTACGATCCGGCTGCGCCGGATTCCGGGATCGCAGAAAAGCTCCTCGGCCTCATCGAAGGGGGGCGCCTCAGCGTCTTCCACCGCAACCGGGCGGCCCGCCTTCTTGCCATAGGCGGCGACCCGCGCCCGCTCGATGCGCTCTGTAACGTGCCGGGCGGCCGGCTGGTGATGGGATCCACCACCCATCCCAATTCCGAGCCCGTCCACACCGTCGTCGTCGCCCCCTTCCGCATCGGGCGCTATCCGGTCAGCAATGGCGACTACCAACGCTTCGTATCGGCCACCGGCCGTCGCTGGGTCTCGCCCGAAGCCGGGGTGGCGGAACGCAGCAACGCCCCGGCGACCGATCTCACTTGGCATGACGCGCGCGCCTATTGCGCCTGGCTGACCGATGAATGGCGCCGGGCGGGCCGTATCGGCGCCAATGAAACCGTGCGCCTGCCGACCGAGCCCGAATGGGAACGCGCCGCGCGCGGCGACCAACCCGATGGCGGAGATGCCATCGTCTATCCGTGGGGATCGGGGTGGAACCCGGAGGCGGCGAATTCGGAGGAAACCGGCTTCAATGCCGCCTGCGCGGTGGGGCTGTTCCCGGCCGGCGTCTCGCCCTATGGCTGCTACGACATGGCCGGGCAGGTCTGGGAATGGACCACCACCTTGTGGGGGAGCGACATGGCCACCCCCGCCTATCGATACCCCTATGCCGATGACGGCCGCGAGAACGCCGACGCGCCGCCGGAAATCCGGCGGGTCCTGCGCGGCGGCTGCTTCTCCAGCACCAGCGCCAAGGCCTGCTGCACCTATCGCGGGAGCCTCGAACCCAACGGCTTCTGGCGCGGCAACGGCTTCAGGATCGTCGTCGCGTAGCGCCCGTCTTGTACTGCCCGATTAGCTGTCCTGTTCCGACAGCGCGTGTCGGCGCTCTATGAAATGGCCATAGGCGTGGCGGGCGAAGAGCGTGATGGCGAAGATGCGCACGAGATGATGCATCACCACCAGGGCGGCATCGATGTGGAGAGAGGCGGCGATCAGGCTCATCTCGGCAACGCCGCCCGGCGCATAGGCGAGGAAAAGACCCGCTAGGTCTTCGCCGGTGATCGCCTCGAAGGCCAATGCGCCGGCAAAGGCGATCGCCAGCATGATGAGGGTCGCGGCGACGGAGAGCGCAAGCCCCAACCCGATCTGCTTGAGCTTCCAGCCTGCGAAGCGGACGCCGAGCGACAGGCCGATGATCATCTGCGCGGCGAGCGCCAGTTCCGTCGGCACCTTGAAATCCGAGATGCCGAAGGCATGGACAAGCGCGCTGAGGAACATGGTCGACAAGAACGAGCCGGTCGCCGAGCCGAGCATGCCGCCGACGGTTGCGCCCGCGATGCAGGTGAGGACGAAGCCGACATGCGAGGCGAGCGGCAGGTCGGCGAAGGGGACGCCCGGCGGCGGACGCGTGCCCAGGGCGACGCCGGTCACCATCTGCAACAGGAAGGGCACCGCCAGCACCACGAATGCGACGCGCGCCGACTGGCTGAGGGCGATGGTCTGGACATTGCCGCCGCGCGCCTCCCCGACGAGGATCATCTCGGCCAGCCCGCCCGGCACCGAGGAGAAATAGGCCGTTGCCGGGTCGAGCCGGCCGACCGTGCGGTTGAACCAGTATGCGGCCAGCGTGCTCGCCAGGATGACGCCGAACAGGCCCATGATCGGCACCGCCCAGCCGGCGGCCAGTGCGAGCAGGCTCGGCGTGACGCTGCTGCCGATCATGGCGCCGAGAATGACGAGCATCGGTGCGCGGACCGGGTTGGGCAGCGACAGGCGCGCACCGGCGAGAGAAAGCAACAGGCTCGCGATCAGCGGCCCCAGAATGAAGGGCAGCGGTATTCCAAGCGCTCCGGCGAGCAGCGCCGCCGGCAGGCCGACAGCGAAGATGGTGAGCCCGGTCCGCGGATAGGGCACGCGGGTGTGATGGAGATCGCCGAACCAGTGCCGCAGGCGTCCGAGCGGGTTAGAGAGCTTCATGCCGGCCCGGTCTGAATGCGGCCGCCACGATCAATGATCCGAGGCGACGCTTGCGAACAGATCGCGGTTCGTGTCGCGCAGGAGATTTTTCTGAACCTTCCCCATGACGTTGCGCGGCAAGGCGTCGGCGATGAGCACGCGCTTGGGAAGCTTGTAGCCCGCGAGCCGGGTGCGCAGCGTTTCGATGACGCGCGATTCGACCGGGGCACAACCATTATGCGGCACGATGACCGCGACCACGGCTTCGCCGAAATCCGGATGCGGGATGCCGATGATCGCCGATTCCGCCACGCCATCGATGAGGTCAATCTCCATCTCCACTTCCTTGGGATAGACATTGTAGCCGCCGGTGATGACGATGTCCTTGCTGCGCCCGAGGATATGGACATAGCCGCGGGCATCCAACTGGCCGATATCGCCGGTGATGAAATATCCGTCAGGGCGGAATTCGGTGCTGCTGAGCTCGGGCCGCCGCCAATATCCCGAAAAGACGTTGGGACCCTTGATCTCGACCATGCCGACCTCGCCTTGCGGCAGCGGGCGCCCGGATTCGAGATCGGTGATGCGCACCGACACGCCGGGCAGCGGCATGCCGACCGAACCGGGCACCCGGTCGCCCTCATAGGGGTTGGAGGTGTTCATGCTGGTTTCGGTCATGCCGTAGCGCTCGACGATGGCGTGGCCGGTCACGTCCTGGAAGCGGGCATGCGTTTCGGCCAGCAGCGGCGCCGAACCGGAAATGAAAACGCGCATCGTGGCGACGTCGGCGCGCGTGAGGGCGGGCCGATGGTCGAGCAGGCGGGTATAAAAGGTCGGAACGCCCATCATCACCGTTGCCTGCGGCATCCGCGCGATGACCTCGCCGGCGTCGAATTTGGGCAGGAAGTGCATGCTGGCGCCGGAGGCCAGCGTCACATTGGTCCCGACATAAAGCCCATGCGCGTGGAAGATCGGCAGGGCGTGGATCAGGACGTCGTCGCTCGTATAGTGCCAGGTCGAGATCAGGGCCTCGGCATTGGAGGCCAGATTGGCATGCGACAGCATGGCGCCCTTCGACCGGCCGGTCGTGCCGGAGGTATAGAGAATGGCCGCCAGGTCGTCGGGGCCGCACGCCACGTCGGCGAAGTCCGGGTCCGCACCAGCCGCCAATTCCGGCAGGGACCCCGAGACGCCGTCGAGCGTGACAAGCCTGGTGCCTTGCGGCACTTCCGCAGCGAAGCCGGCCTCGGCGCCGGGGCGGCATACGATCAGCGCCGGCTCGGCGTCGCTGACGAAATAGGCGACTTCCCTGAGCGTGTAGGCGGTGTTGAGCGGCAGGAACACCGCCCCCGCCCTCAGACAACCGAGATAAAGGAACAATGCCTCGGGTGATTTCTCGACCTGCACGAGAACGCGGTCGCCCGGCCTGACGCCCAGCCCGACCAGCGCCGAGGCGAAGCGTCCCGCCCATTGGTGGACCTCGCCATAGGTGATGGTCGTTCCATCCGGCTGGATGAGGCAGACCCGATCCGATGGCCGGTCGGCCGGCATCAATGCGTCGTAGAGAACGTTCATCTGAACCTCAGCCTTTCGCACGCCACGCGGGCCTATCGCCCGGTAAAGAGCGGTGTACGTTTTTCCGCGAAGGCGCGACCGCCCTCGGCGTAATCCGCACTGTCGCAGCATTCCACGTAAAGACGCCTTATCAGGGCGAGATCGGCATCGGCCGGCTCGGGCGTGACTTCGGCAAGCGTGCGCAGCGCCGAGACCATCGACAGCGGCGCCTTGTCCGTGAGATCGGCAAGGTAGGACGCGGCGAACGCATCGAATCCCTCGACCGGGGCGACCTGGTTGACGATGCCGAGCCGCTGCGCCTCGAGCGCCGAATAGCGCCGGCAGGTGAGCAGCAGTTCGGTGGCGTTGGCAATGCCGAGCTGGCGCACCATCTGGCGCGTGAAGTCGTAGGCGAAGCCCTGGCCGAACTTGCTGGCCGCGTGGAAGAACCGCGCATCGTCCGAGCAGATGCGCAGATGGCAGTTGAGGGCGAGGCTGATGCCGCCGCCCACGCACCAGCCGCGGATGATAGCGACGCTCGGCTTGGTCAGCGCCCGCAGGCGCCGCGCGAAGATCTCGCTCGACTCGAGCGATTCGACCATGCGCTCGGAGGTCGAGCGGTACTTGTCGAACTGCGAGAGATCGCCGCCGGACATGAAGGCCTTGTCGCCGATGCCCGTGACCGCGACCGCCCGGATGCCGGGATCGGCGTCGATGGGGTCGAGCAGCGCCATGAACTGCTGCTGCATCTCGCGCGACATGGCATTGAGGCGCGACGGGTTGTTGAGAATGATCCACTGCACCGCACCGTCGCGGCGCGTATCGATCCGGCCCTCGCTCATTGCGGCACCTGCCCGATGCTCTGGCGGACCTGGTCGAGCTTGCCTTCAAAGCGCGTCCAGTCGACCGCTGCCCGGTCGTGCCGGCCCTTGCCGATCTCGGCGAACTCGTCGCGTGCCGTGAACTCGAAGCTCAGCTTGCGCCCCTCGGCGGCGACGCAGACGATCTCGATCTCGACATGCATGCCGACAAGCGTCGGGGAGGTGTGCTGCAGTTCGATGGAAATGCCGAGACTGCCTTCATTGCCCTCGAGATGCCCGGCGATGAGCTCGGTCGAGGCGCGTTCGACGAGGGCGACGAGATAGGGCGTCGCCAGAACCTGCGGCATCACGCGCGAATGCTCGTCATCCTCGAACAGCCGGGGAACGGTGTAGCGCTCGATGACCGGATAACGGGCGGTGTGTCGTTGGCCGACGGTGATCGGTTTCATGGTCAGGCTCCAGGATTGTCGGTGACGACGCGCGCCGTCGCGGCATCGAAGCGGACGCGGACGGCATCGCCGAGGTTGAACCGCTGCGGCGTGAAGGCCTGGACGCGCAGCGGCACGGGGCCGCCGGCATCGAGCGTGTAGTCGATGATGCTGCCATTGAACGCGGCCTCGGTGACCGTGGCCGGAAAGTCGTTAAGCGTCGAAGGCTCGGGCGATGCCGGCAGCAACTCGATGTGTTGCGGACGCACCATGATCTGGGGCGCGCCGCCCGCCCCGCTCCCGGCGCCCTCGACAAGGCCGAACGGCGTGCGCAACCGGATGCGATCGCCGCTCTCATCGGCGACTTCGCCCGATATGAAGTTGGCAAGACCCATGAAATCGGCGACGAAGCGCGATCTGGGACGCTCGTAGAGCTCGTGCGGCGTGCCCTGCTCGACGATGAGCCCATCACGCATCACCGCGACCTGGTCGGACATCACCAGCGCCTCTTCCTGCGAATGGGTGACGAACACGGTGGTGATGCCAAGGCTCTGCTGGATGCGGCGCAGTTCGAAGCGCATCACCTCGCGCAGCTTGGTATCGAGATTGGACAAGGGCTCGTCGAGGAGCAGGATGCGCGGGCGCGTGACGACGGCCCGGGCGAGCGCCACACGCTGCTGCTGCCCGCCGGAGAGCGCGTTTGGGTATTTGTGCTCGTGCCCGCTAAGGCCGACGAGCTCGACGATCTCGTCGACCTTGCGCTTGATCTCGGCGGCGGGCGCGCGCCGCGTCCTGAGGCCGTAGGCGATGTTCTCGGACACCGTCATATGCGGCCACACGGCATAGCTCTGGAACACCATGCCCATATTGCGCCGCTCGGGCGGGGTCGATGAGCCGGCCTCGGAAAGCACGTCGCCATCGACGCTGATGCGGCCGGCATTGGGATTTATGAAACCGGCGATCATGCGCAGCGTCGTCGTCTTGCCGCAGCCCGACGGGCCCAGCAGCGAGACGAGGCTGCCGGGCGCGACGTCGAGATCGATGCCTCCGACGGCGGTGAAGGCCCCATAGGTCTTGACGAGACCGCGGATCTGAATGGCTCCCGAGGACATCAACGGTCTCCTGCTGATCGAGTGCTGTACATGCGGCCTCCGCTGAGCAGCTGAGCGAGAAGGACGACGGCGACCATGAGAACGAAGAGGATCACGGCGACGGCGCTGGCCGCCTGGAAGCCTCCGCGGCCTTCCCAGATGTCGAGGATGGCGGTCGAAATGGTGTTGGTGCCGATATGGCGCAGCACCACCGAGGCGCTGATCTCGGTCAGCGAGCCGAGGAACACGAGGACGAAACCCGCGGCGACGCCGGGCAGGATCAGCGGCATGGTCACCGTCCACATGGTCTTGAGCCAGCCTGCGCCGGACATGCGCGCCGCTTCCTCGAGCTCGGGCGAGATCTGCGACATCGTCGTCTGCACGGGGCGCAGCGCCAGCGGGAAGTTGCGGATGACATAGGCGATGAGCAGTATCCACAGCGTGCCGTAGAGCCCGAGCGCGCGCAGCGGCGGGTTGAGCGCGGTCAGCACCAGCGCCACGGCCAGCGCCGTGCCGGCAAGGCCGAGCGGAATGATCGATATATAGTCGAGGGCCTTCGATGAGATGGTGCGGCGGCGCACCGTGATATAGCCGATCACCACCGACATCATCGAGGTGATGATCGCGGCCGCCGTCGCAAGAAACAGCGAATTCAGGAACGCCGTGATGGCGAAGCTGTCGCTGCCCGACAGGATCGCGGCGTAGTGGCGCAGGGTCAGGTTGTCCCAGCGCAATCCATAGCCCAGGCGGTCGAGGATCGAGGTCGAGAACAGCCCGGCGATAGGCAGGATCACGGCGAGGATGGCGAAGAGCCAGACCAGCACCGCGATGACGTGCTTCCAGGCGCCGATATCGAAGGTGCGCGGCTGGAAGCTCTTGCCCGAGACGGTGGCGAAATCGCCCTTGCGGATGCTGAGCCGGTAGACGCCGAGCAGGATGAGCGAAAGGGCGATCAACAGCAGCGACGCCGAGGCGGCCCCGGCGAAATCGGCGCGGATGATGTATTCGCGGATGCGCAGCGTCAGCACGGTGTAGTTCACCATGTGCGGCGTGCCGTAATCGGCGAACGAGGACACCATCGAGACCAGCGCGCCCGAGAACACCGCGTTGCGCACCAGCGGCAGCGACACGGTCCTGACGATGCGCCAGCGCGAAGCGCCGGTGATCTGCGCCGCTTCCTCGAATTCGGGGTTCATCTTCGAGAACGAGGCGGCGGTGATGAGGTAGATATAGGCGATGCCGGAATGGGCGCCGAGCAGCAGCACGGCCGGCAGGCTGAAGATGTTGAGCGGGCCGCGATTGATATCGAGGTTCAACAGCTCGCGCAGCCAGACATTAATGATGCCGGCATTGGGCCCGAGCAGGTTGACGTAGGACATCGCCGACAAAAAACCCGGTGTGATGACCGAGGCGATGATGGTGAGCCGGACGACCCGCTTGGTCACGAGGCTCACATTGGTGCGCTCGACCATGAAAGCCATGGGCACGCCGATCAGCACGCTGATGATGGTCGTGCCGGTGACGTAGACGAGCGTGTTGACGAGCGCCGTGACGGTGCCCGTGCTGGTGACGGCCTCGGTGAATTCGGCGAAGGTGAAGGCTCCGCCGGCCATGAAGGCCGAATAGACCAGATAGCCCACCGGCACCGCCACCATCGCGACGACCGAAAGGGTCACGATGGCCCAGACGAGCTGGATCGGCTCGAAGCGTCTCAACTGCCGCTCGAAGGCTCCACTCGAAGCGTCGGCGGCGATCCCGGTTGAAGTCATCGAAAGGCTCCACCCGTCAGGCCGGGCTGCTGGCGGAAGCGGGCGGCGGCGAACCGCCGCCCGGCAACCGGCGGGATGGCGATTAGAGGCCGAAGGCCGCGCTGACGCGCTCGATATTGGAGGCCCTGAGGTCCGCGGGAACCGCCAGGCGCGTGCTTTCGAACTGGCGCAGATCGGTGCCGTCCGGCAGGGTCTGGTCGATGGCCTTGAAGGCGATGGCGAGATCCAGATCGTCCAGCGCCTGCTGGCCGGCCTCAGAGCCGAGCCACTCGTGGAACGCGATCGCCGCATCCTTGTTGGGCGCGGTCTCGACCACGGCGCCGGCGACGAGCGAGATCGGCGCCCCTTCGGCAGCCAGCGCGACGGCAACCGGCTCGCCATTGGCGATCGGGTTGAGCACGGGCGCGAGCATCACCGGGATCATCGCCGCCTCGCCGCGGATCAGCATGTCGACGAGCTGGCTGTGGCCGGTGGCGAGCAGCGGATTCTGGGCGCCCAGCTCCTCGATGA
This sequence comes from Pseudomonadota bacterium, assembly GCA_023387585.1. Classification (GTDB taxonomy): domain Bacteria; phylum Pseudomonadota; class Alphaproteobacteria; order Rhizobiales; family Devosiaceae; genus Devosia. The sequence goes on along the minus strand of JAEWHZ010000378.1, from coordinate 17,175 downwards.
ACTCCCAGCCGAACTCGTCGGCGCGGGTCTCGGTCCAGAAGGTGATCGGGTACTGGATGGCCACGGAGGTCCGGGGATCGGCCATGGCGATCATGTCCCGGAACTTGGGATTGGCCAGGTCGTGCCAGCTGTCCGGGATGTCCTCGCCCTGCACCAGATTGGTGTTGTAGGCGATGAAGAATGGGCTGTACTCGATCGGCACCCAGTGGTTGGTCGGGTCGAGCGCGCTTTCGACGAACGCATCGGGATCGGCCACCGGCTGCTCGGAGAGCAGGCCCGCTTCGATGTGGTTGATGAGGTCGTCGGCGTCGGCCATGATGTAGTCGGCCTTGTAGAGACCCGCCCTCTGCTCGTTGACGAAGGTCGTGTTCATCTCGACGCCGGCGGCACGATAGAAGGTGATCTGTATGTCGAGGCCCTGCTCGTCCATCGCCTGCTGGAGCTCCATCAGGCGATCTTCCGGCCAGGGGGTATAGAGCGTCAGCGGCGCGGCGACAGCCGGGGCCGCAACGAACAGCGCGGCAAGCGCTGCCGCCATGTGATTTCTACCCAGTTTCACGTCATCCTCCCTTGGGGTATCTGCTTCAATGCAGTGTCAGGCGACAGCGGCCCCGCTGCCGATGAGTTCTTCGATCCGTTCGGCCGGATAGCCGATTTCCTCGAGGATCGAGCGGGTGTGTTCGCCCTTTTCCGGCGCCGCCGAGCGGTTCTCGGTCCGCAGATCGGAAAACCTGTAACCCTGCGCCACCAGTTCGAGATCGCCGAGCACCGGGTGATGCACCGGCTGGGCAATGCCCAGATGCCTGACCTGCGGATCGGCGAAAACCTGGTCCACCGTGTAGATCGGGCCGCAATTGACCGAGACGGCGTTGAGCGCCTCGATGAGCTCGGCGGAGCTGAAGCGGACCGTGTGCTTTTCCACCTCGTCGTTGAGGATGAACTTGTTCTCGGAGCGCGCGTCGCGCGTCGCGTATTTCGGGTCGGCCGAAAGCTCGGGGACCTCGAGGACCTTGCACAGATCGGTGAACTTGACGTCGCTTTCGGCGGCGATGGTGATGTGGCCGTCCCGGGTCGGGAACACGCCGACGCCGCCGATATAGGGGTGGTTGTTGCCCGCCATCTGCGGCACCTCGCCGGCGACCAGCCAGCGCGCCGCCTGGAAGTCCATCATGAACAGCATGGCTTCGAGCAGCGAGGTCTGCACCCAGCGCCCGCGTCCGGTGCGCTCGCGCTCGTAGAGCGCCGTCAATACGCCGTTGGCAAGGAGCACGCCCGCCGCCATGTCGGCGATGGCGATGCCGACGCGCGTGGGCTTTCCACCGGGATGGCCGGTGACCGACATCAGCCCGCTCATGCCCTGGATGATCTGGTCGACGCCGGTGCGCTTGACGTAGGGGCCGTCCTGGCCGTAGCCGGAATTGCTTGCATAGATGAGACGCGGATTCATCCGGCTCAGCGTGTCGTAGTCCACCTTGAGGCGGATCTTCACCTCGGGCCGGAAATTCTCGGCGATGACGTCGGCGTCCCTGACCAGGTCGTAAAGAACCTGCCGGCCCTCCTCCGTCTTGAGGTTGAGGCTGATCGAGCGCTTGTTGCGATGCAGATTCTGGAAATCGAAGCCGTGCCGTTCGTTGAGCGCCGGATCGCCGGAATCCATGGGATTCTCGACCTTGATCACATCGGCGCCCCAGTCGGCGAGCTGGCGCACGCAGCACGGGCCGGCGCGGGCATGGGTCAGGTCGATCACGCGAAGGCCGCTAAATGGTAATGTCAAGACAACTCACTCCCTTCGTCCCGAGCCGTTTACGACCCGTGTGCCTGCATCGGCGATGCCCGAAACCACGGCCTGAAACAAACACGCGAAAAACGGCAAGTCAACACTTTGCATACTAAAAACTTGATTCTGTATACATGCGAGCGGGAATGACCCCGATCGCTTGGCGCGTGGCATTCATCGCTAGAGGTCGAACAGCTCGATGATGCGCTGGGTGTTCGACTCCCGCTGCTCGGGGGATACCGAGAGCAGCATGGATTCGTAGCGCCGCAGATCGGTCCCGTCGGGCAACTCCTGCTCGATGCCGAGATGCGCGGTGGTGACGTTGATGTCGTCAAGGAACTGCTGGCCCTCGATCGAGGCGAACCAGTCGAACAGCTTGATGGCATCGTCCATGTTGGGCGCATTGTGCACCACCGCCCCCGCCACGAGCGCGATCGGCGCGCCCTCCTTCGCCGTGGCGATGCCGAGCGGCTCGCCGTTCATCAGCGGCGCCAACACGGGGTTGAGCATGATCGGGATGATGCCGGCCTCGCCGCGGATCAGCATGTCGACGAGCTGGGTATGGCCGGTTGCAAGCATCGGATCCTGCTCGGCGAGCCGTTCGACGAATTCCCAGCCGAACCCGTCTTCCTCGGAAAGCACGCTCGTCCAGTAGGTCAGCGGGAACTGCACGGCCACCGCGGTGCGCGGATCGGCCATGGCGATGAGGTTGCGGAATTTTGGGTCGGCGAGATCGGCCCAGCTGTCCGGCACATCCTCCGGCGCCACGACATTGGTATTGTAGGCCATGAAGAACGGGCTGTAGGTCAACGGCACCCAGAACCCGTCGGGATCGATGGCGGCCGGCACGTAGTCATCGGCGTTGGGCAGCGGCCGATGCAGCAGGTAGCCTGCCTCCTTGTGCGCGATCAGATCGTCGAGATCGGCCATGACGAAGTCGGCCTTGGCGAGCCCGGCGATCATCTCGTTGCGGAAGGTCGTGTTCATCTCGACCCCGCCGCCCGGTAGACGCTGAGCTCGATGTCGAGCCCCGCCGCGTCGATCGCCTCCTGAAGGGCCGCGTTCTGGTTTTCCGGCCAGGGCGTGTAGAGGACGACTTCGCCGGCAAGGGCCGGCGTTGCGACAATCAAGGCGGCCAGCGCCGTTCCCGAATGGATATTGAGGTTCATTTCTCTCTCCCTCTGCCTAGAGCCCGAACGCGGCGATGACGCGCTCGGTATTGGAGGCGCGCACGTCCTCGGCCACCGGCAGGCGCATGGAGTTGTACTGCCTCAGGTCGGTTCCATCGGGCAGCACCTGGTCGATCCCGAGATGGGCGGACGGCAGGTTGATGTCGTCGAGGAACTGCTGTCCCTCCACCGAGGCGAACCAGTCGAACAGCCTGACCGCATCCTCCATGTTCGGGGCGTTGTGCACCACGGCACCGGCGACGAGCGAGATCGGCGCTCCTTCCTCGGCCAAGGCGATGCCGACCGGCTCGCCGTTCATCAGCGGCGCCAGCACGGGGTTGAGCATGATCGGGATGATGCCGGCTTCGCCGCGGATCAGCATGTCGACGAGTTGCGAGTGGCCGGTGGCCAGCATCGGCTCCTGCTCGGCAAGGCGGTCGATGAAGCCCCAGCCGAATTCGTCCTCGCCATGTTCTTCCGCCAGCACGGTGGTCCAATAGGTGAGGGGATACTGGACGGCGACGGCGGTCCGGGGATCGGCCATGGCGATGAGGTTGCGATATCTGGGATCGGCCATGTCGGCCCAGCTGGTCGGCTTGTCTTCCGGGGCGATCAGATTGGTGTTGTAGGCCATGAAGAACGGGCTGTAGGTCAGCGGCACCCAGAACCCGTCGGGATCGATGGCGGACGGCACATAGTCCGCGGCATTGGGCAGCGGCCGGTGCAGCAGATAGCCCGCCTCCTTGTGGTGAGCCATGTCGTCGACATCGGCCATGACGAAGTCGGCCTTGGCGAGGCCCGCCGTCTGCTCGTTGGCGAAGGTGGCGTTCATCTCGACGCCGGAGGCGCGATAGAACTCGATCTGGATGTCCATGCCTTCGGCGTCGAGCGCATCCTGCAGGGCAAAGATCTGGTGATCTGGCCACGGCGTATACACCGTGAGCTCGCCCGCCATCGCTGACGCTGGGACGAGCAGGGCCGTCGCGGCTGATGACAGCCGCAGCAAGTCTTTGATAACCATGTATTCCTCCGTTAGCTGGCCATGAAAGGCCCCTGCCGAGCGGCGGAATCTCCCTCCTCCGCGGCTCGATCCCTGGTGATCAGGTCTGACCTGATTCCTGTTCCTTTTCGTCGCGGAGCGCCCTTCGGGCACGCCACCGCGCCGCCGTGATCTCAATGGTCCGGCGCGGTCCGCCGGCACGCAAAACCGATACCCGTCCGCTCGTCCGCCACATGAACAAGGCGTCCTGCCCGATGGCTCGAAGCGGCGTCGACAATCCCGGGCAATGGGCGACATTGCGCCTGCATTGCTCTCCCCGAGCAGATGCAGGACAATGAATGCACTAACTTCGCTTGCCTCCGCTTCGGGCTGCGGGGTATGATGTATACAAGAAACACCATGGAATGTACATGTCAACAGTCCTGGATGCAAAGAGTAGAAAATTGCATACACAAACTCGACCGGGGGGCAGCCTCGCGCAACGCTTGCGCGACGAGCTGGAGGAGGACATCGTCCAGGGGCGGCTGGCGCCCGGGACCAAGCTCGACGAGCAGGCGCTGGCGGAACGCTTCGGCGTTTCGCGCACCCCGATCCGCGAAGCCCTGGCGCATCTGGTCTCGGTCGGCCTGTGCGAGCGCACGCCCCGGCGCGGCGTGGTGGTGGCCGAGATCGCGTTCGATACGCTGCTCGAAATGTTCGAAGTCATGGCCGAGCTCGAGGGGCTTGCAGGCCGCCTGGCCGCCCGCCGGCTGACCGACGCCGACGCGGCGGCCATCCAATATGCCCATGATGAATGCCGGCAGGCTGCCGCCGCCAACGACCGGGACGACTATTATTACGCCAATGAGCGGTTCCATCGCGCGATCCAGGAAGCGAGCCATTCGGGCTTCCTTATCGAGCAGTGCTCCACCTTGAGCCGGCGGCTCCGGCCCTATCGGCGGATGCAGCTCGACGCGCGCAACCGCATCGCCACCTCGTTTTCCGAGCACGAGCAGATCGTGCAGGCCATTCTCGACATGCGCCCCGAGGATGCGCAGAAGCATCTCGCGGAACATGTTCTCATCCAGAACGAGCGGTTCCGCGACCTGATCTCGGCCGTGGCGCGGATGCCCGGGCAGAAATCGACCTGAAACCGCGGCCCCCACAGATGACGATGACCAAGCTCCGGCCCGGGCCGACACCGACCGACCCAGCGCCTCTCGCAGCGGCGTCGGAGACAGCCGACACCGTTTTCGAGGGACGGCGGACGCGCTGGCACATGTGGGGCGCGGGGCCGGCGCTCGTTCTCGTCCATGGCGGATACGGCTCGTGGACACACTGGATACGCAACATTCCGGAACTGGCCCGGCACCACCGCCTGCTGGTTCCGGATATTCCGGGGCTCGGCGATTCCGACATGCCGCCCGGCGACGATCCGCGCTGGATCGGCCACGCCCTGGCCGATGGAGTCCTGCAGCTTGCGCCGGACGCCCGCGACGTCGCGCTGGCCGGGTTTTCCTTCGGCGGAGCGGTTTCGGGGCTGATGCTCGACGGCCTCGCCGGCCGCGTGCGGCGCCTGGTGCTGGTCGGCGCGTCGGCGCTCGGGCTGCCTCTCAATGCCGATCGGCCCCCGCTTCTTTCGTGGCGGACGCTCGAAACGGAGGAAGAGGTTTATGCCGTCAACCGGATCAATCTCGAGCGCCACATGATCGCCGATCCGGCCCGCATCGACGAACAGGCCGTGCGCCTGCAGGTCGAGAACGTCCGGCGAGCGCGTTACCGCAGCGCCTGGGTCTCCCGCACCACCCTGCTCCGCGACGCCATTGAACGGCACCGCGTGCCGCTCGCCGGCATCTGGGGGGCGCAAGACATCACCTGTATCGGGCACATTGCCGAGCGGCGCGACATCATCCGCGAGCTAGACCCGACCGCCCCGTTCATCGAGATCGAGGGCGCCGGCCACTGGGTCGCCTACGAAGCGAGCGCCGCCTTCAATGCCGCCCTCGTGCAGGTGCTCGGGCGCGGGGTCGGAGGCGATTGATCCGGGTCGGCCGGCGGCGCAGCTTTCACAGGTCATAGGCGACGCGGAAGCCGACATTGCTTGCGCATGAATCCGCGGTGAGCGCCATGCGGGCGGCGATGCGGTAGCGGTAGCAATAGGATATGTGGCACAGGAAGGAGCCACCCTTGGCGACCTTCTCGCCGGTTTCGGCCGCCTGCCGGTTGCGTGTCCTGGCGTTCCGGCCCAGGGAGCGGATCCTGAACGCGTCGGAGGTCCATTCCCAGACATTGCCCGCCATGTCGAACAGGCCGGCGCCATTGGGCGCAAAGCTGCCGACCGGCGCGGTTCCGGCGTATCCGTCCCGCGCCGTGTCATGGTGGGGGAAAACACCCTGCCAGATATTCGCGTGGATGGTCTCGTCGTCGGGCTCGTCGTCACCCCAGGGGAAACGCGGGTCGGCCAGCCCGCCCCGGGCGGCATGCTCCCATTCCGCTTCGCTGGGCAGCCTCCCCCCGCACCACGCCGCATAGCTGCGCGCATCGGCCCAGGAGACCTGCACGACCGGATGATCCGGGCGCGCCTCGATATCCGATCCCGGGCCTTCCGGCGCACGCCAGCTCGCACCGTCGACCGGCACCCACCACGGCGTCGGCCCGGTGGAGGGCGGTGGCGGGGCATCGCCCAGAAGCCCCCGGAAGACCGGCGCCCATCCGAACCGCTCGGCCTCGGTGACATACCCGGTCGCCGCGACGAAAGCTGCGAAACCGGCATTGGTCACCGCCATCACCTCGAGCCCGAACGGGCGCAGGGTGACCGGCCGGGCGGGACCTTCGCCATCGGCCGCCAGCACCGGTTCGGCGGTGCCGACAAAGCTGCGTCCGCCGGCAAACAGCACGCGCGTGCCGTGATGCGATCCGGACCCGGCAGCCGGCTCGAGCGGCGTTGCGCTGCCCGAAATCCTGCGGCTGGGTGGACAACACGACACGGAGCGAAAGCCTTTGCGATCGGGTTTTTCAGGGGGCGGCGCCGGAGCGCATTGCCGGATATCCTTATATCCGGCACCAGCCCGTTCTCAATTGCCGGAAACAAAAGTTCCCGCCTTCGGCCCAATCGGGCCGGAGGGCGGGAACAGTCCGGTTCGCGACGGGAGGGTGCGGCGAACCGGGGGAGAGCCTTACTGTCCGGCGGCTACGGCTTCGCCCCAGAGATCGGAGAGGTAATACTCCTCGACCGGCAGGGCGGCGTCGATCTTGTCCATGTTCACGAAGATGTCGGCGAGATCGGACAGCCACTTGGCCACGGTGCCGTCCGAGGACTGGGCGGCGAGCTCGGCGGTCGAGGGATAAAGGATGTTCTCGGCATTGGAGCGTACGATCTGCTCGTCGACCCCAAGATATTCGGCGGTCCACTGCACCACTTCGTCCATGTTCTCGGCGCGATAGTCGTTCGCGGCCTGCAGGACCTGGAGAAGCTTCACCATGGTGGGCTCGTTGGCGGCGGCATAGTCATTGCCGACCACGATGGTGCCCGGAAAAGTGTTGTCGGGGTAGAAATCGCGCGAGGAGGCGATTTCCACGAGATCGGGCTGGGATTCGCGGATGATCTCGACCAGCGGATACCAGATGGCCGCCGCATCGACCTGCCCGGCCGAGGCCGCCGACACCAGGGTCGAGGGGTCCATGTTGAGCAGTTCGACATCGGAGGCGGCGAGGCCGGCCCGGCTCAGGCTCAATTGCAGGATCATGTCGCCGGAGGTGCCGGGCGGCACGCCGATGCGCTTGCCCTCGAGGTCGGCCAGGGTCTCGATGCCGCTGCCGGGCATGGCGAGAACGCGGTCGGCGAGGCCGACGCCGTTGATGGAAATGACCTTGGCCATGCCGGTGGCGGCGAGCCAGAGGGCGCCCGGCCCGATGCTGGCCGTATCGAGATCACCGGTCTGGATGGCCTGGATCTGCAGCGGCCCGTTGGTGAAGACCACCGGTTCGGCCCGGATGCCGAACCGGTCCCACAGCTCAAGCCTGTCGGCCACGGCCAGGGCATAGGCGCCGTTGAAGTCGGCGATATAGCCGAAGCGGATGGTGGGCACCTCCTCGGCGGCCGCGGGGGCGCCGGCAAGAGCGGCTGCGATGGCAGCGGCGGCAAGGCTGAGGAGGCTACGTCTATGCAGTCCGAACGTCATGTCGGGTCCTTTCGGCGGGTGAGGATCAGGAGGCGGGGTCGAGTTCAAGAAGCAGCAACAGGCCGCGCAGCAGGTGGTACGGGTCCTTGACCGGAAGCGCGGCCTTGGCGTCGGGCGCCATGGGTCGGCCCTGGCGGTCGAGGATCTGTTTCCATTCGCGGCCGGGGCCGGCGGGAAAATGGCTGAAGGTGTAGTCGTCGAGCCGGCGATACCAGGCGCCGATCTCGGGGTCGCCGGTGCGCAGGAAGATGAGCAGAGCCGCATAGAGCGCCTCGTTATGCGGCCACCACAGCTTCCAGTCCCAACCCGAACGGACGATGGCTTCATAGGTGCTACCGCGATCGGTGCCGCGCGGAGGGCCGCCCTCGCGATCGACGAAACGCAGCAGCCCGCCCTCCTGTTCGTCCCAGCCGAGCCGGCACATATGCGAGAAGCTCCGGGCCAGCCAGCGGTCGCAATCGGGATCGACGGCGGCGACGGCCGGAATCAGGTCGGCCGCCTGGCGATACATCCACAGCCCCTCGAGGACGTGGCCGGGATTGCGGTGGCGCGCATCGAGCGTTTCAGCCAGGGCCGTGTCGCGCGGGCGCAGCTCGCACATATCGCCGCCATCGGAGAACTCATGGCGCAGGGCCCTCGCTGCGCGTTCGGCGACGCCGGCGGCTTCGGGCGCCTGCATGACGGCGAATATCTCGGCGCCAGTATTGATCAGGATCATGTTGAGCGCGAAGCTGTCGAAACCTTCCGGCACCGGATAGGGCTCGGAGCGCACCGCGCCATTGCGGATGCGTGCTTCGGCGGACGCCATCAGATCGACAGCCCGCCGCCCCCAGTCGCCGGTGCCGGCGACCATTTCGGCGCCAGAAAAGGCGAGCGAGACGAACAGGTCGGAAAAGACGCTGTCATGCAGCCCCTTGCCCGGCACCCTTTCGAGCGGCCTGCCCTCCCGGGTGACGATGCTGGCGCAGGTGCCGTCGGGGAGGACGGCGCCCGAAACCAGCAATTCGGCGGTGGCGAGCGCGCTGCGCCGCAGGCGGGCCGCATCGAGCCCGAGATCGGGCCGCGCGGCCGCGAGGCGCGCCAGCATGGCGACGGTCCAGCCCCAGCGGCCCTGGGACCAGACATATTTGTCGGTCGTGCGCAAGGTGAGCGCGTCGCCGGCGCCGTCCCAATAGGTGAAGACGCCGCCATGGGTCTCGTCGATGGCGTTGTCCAGCCACCAGGGCAGCACGTCGTCGCGCAGGTGCCGGGCGTAAAAGGCCTGGCGCTCGCGGATGAAATCGCGATCGGCGGCGCTGATCATTCGTCGCTCCCCCTTGCCGAGGGTTGGTCGTAGACGCTCTTCCAGACCGCCCGGCGATAGTCGGTGAATTCGTCGGAGAGGCGGACGTCGTCGGTTCGCGGATAGGGCAGGTCGATGTCGATGATCTCCTTGATCCGGCCCGGGCGGGCCGCCATGACGATCACCCGATTGGCGAGGAACACCGCCTCGTCCACGTCATGGGTGACGAACATCACCGTGCGCCGGTCCTCGGACCAGGTGGCGAGCAATTGCTGCTGCATATGCACGCGCGTCAGGGCGTCGAGCGCGCCGAAAGGCTCGTCCATCAGCAGGATCTTGGGATCGGCGGCATAAGCCCGGGCGATGGCGGTGCGCTGCTTCATGCCGCCGGACAGGTTCTTGGGCAGGGTGTCGGCGAAATCGGTGAGGCCGACCAGATCGATATAATGCTGCGCCGTCCGTATCCGCTGGGCCGAGGGGACCCCGGCAAGCTTCGGTCCGAACTCGACGTTCTGGCGCACGGTCATCCAGGGAAACAGCGCATATTGCTGGAAGATGACGCCGCGGCTGGGGCTGGGGCCGGACACCAGCTCGCTGCCCACGCGGGTCTCGCCGCTATCGGCGTCGAGCAGGCCGGCGGCGATGTTGAGCAGAGTGCTCTTGCCGCAGCCGGAGGGGCCCACGATGGTGACGAATTCGCCGTCCTCTATGGTCAGACCGATGTCGTCGAGCGCCTGGAAGGCGATGCCATTGATGACGAAAGCGCGCGAAACGCGGTCGAAGCGAATTTCCGGCATCAGCGGCGCTCCTGCCAGGAACCGAGGGAGTGCTCGATGCGGAGCAGAATCTGGTCCATGACGAGGCCGATGAGCCCGATGGCGATAAGCTGCACGAAAATGCTCGGCAGGTTGTAGTAGAGCTGGGCCTGCTGCATGCGGAAGCCGAGGCCGGACTGGGCGGCGATCAGCTCGGCCGCGACCACCGTGCCCCAGGCGGCGCCGAGCCCGACGCGCATCCCCACCAGGATGAAAGGCGTCGAGGCCGGCACGACCACGGAAACGAAGACGTTGCGATCGCGCGCGCCGAGGACGCGGGCGGCGTTGATGAGCGTGCGGTCGACAGAGATCACGCCCTGATAGGTGGAGACCAGCGCCGCAAGGAAGGCGGCCAGGAAGATGACGAAGACCTTGGGCGTCTCGCCGATGCCCATGAGCACGATGGCGAGGGGAATGACCGCCAGAGGCGGGATCATGCGCAGGAACTGCAGCCAGGGCAGGAACAGCCTGCGCACGGTCGGATACCAGCCCAGGGCGAAGCCGACGGGCACCGCCAGCAGGACGCCGAGCGCATAGCCGAGCAGGACGCGTTGCAGGCTTGCCCACAGGTCACCCGGCAGCGTGCCGTTGAGCAGGGTCCTCCAGGCCTCCTGCGCGACGGGAAGCGGCCCGGGAAAGCCGCGGATCGAGCTGTTGGCGAGCAGGATCCAGACCAGCAGCGCCAAAACGGCCGACGCAACGCCGAAACCGATGCCGGCAGACAGCGTCCGAACGGACCGGCCGCCGGCCGCCAGGGGCGGCGACGCCCTTTCAACCCTCGAAGACACGGTCGGCAACTCCATCGACATCGCCAACCCGTGCGGCCCCGATGGGGGCCATGTAGGTCAGCCAGCTATAGGCAGGGTCCCCGCGCTCGACCAGCACGCGATAGAGGCGCCCGGCCAGTCCGTCGCGAATGGCCCGATAGGCGGGCGCTTCATACAGATTGTGCAGTTCGTCCGGGTCCGTCTCGAGATCGTAGAGCTCGTTGACGCTTTCCGGGCTCACGACCAGCTTGTGCCGATCATCGCGGATCATGCGCTGCGAATAGGGGAAATGATGCCCGTGGAACTCGGCGACGATCTCCCGACGCCAATCGGGGACCGCCTCGCCGCGCACGAGGGGCACGAGGCTTCTCCCGTCGGTCTGCATGCCGTCGCCCGCCCCCGCCAGATCAAGGAAGGTCGCGGCGAGATCGACGAGCGAGACCAGCTCGGTCCGGACCTGCGGCGCATGGCCGGGCATGCGGAGCAGGCCGGGGATGCGATAGATATCCTCGTACATGCCCGGCCCCTTGTCGTGCAGCCGATGGGCGCCGGTGAACTCGCCATGGTCGGCGGTGAACGCGATATTGGTTTCGTCCCACAGGCCGTGGGCATCCAGCGCTTCGAGCAGCCGGCCGACGGCATCGTCGATCAGGGTGACATAGCCCCAATAGACCGCCACCAGCTTGCGCCATTCATCGCGGCTGAAGCCGTCCACCCCCCAATATTCGCTGTATCGGCGCTGGATCGGCGGCTTGCCGACGAAATCCTCGGCGAAGGAGGCGGGCAGTTCGACATCGGCGGGATCGTACATGTCGTAATAGCGATCCGGGATGAGATAGGGCAGGTGCGGCCCGAACCAGCTTGCCGTCAGCATGAACGGCTTGCCCGCATCCCTGTATTCGGCTACGTAGTGATCGAGCAGGCCGAGCGCGCGATCGGCGATGTAGTTCTCGACGGTCGCCTCGAAAGGCTGCGTCAGGCGGGCGGCGAACAGATGGCCCCTTCCCGAGCGGTTCGGCGCGGCCGAAAAGACGGCGTCGCGGGTGCCGAAAGGCGGCAACCCATGCTTATCGAGCCAGGCGGCATAGGGCGGGTAATCGAAGGGATTGAGAGCGCCCGGCATGTGCTCGCCCTCCATGCCGTAATGATCCGGCCCCAGATCCCGCCCGACATGCCACTTGCCGGAATAGCCGACATTGTAGCCAGCGCGGGCGAGCACCTGGCTCCAGGTCGGCACGCCTTCGGGCAGTTCGATCTGGCCGTGGCCGCGCTCGGGATTGACCAGCAGGCCATGGCGGAACGGCTGCCGGCCCGTCATCAGCGAGGCGCGGGCGGGCGTGCAGATGGCGGTGGGCGTATACATGCGATCGAAGCGCGTGCCGCCGCCGGCGATGCGGTCGAGATTGGGCGTGCTGACGACGCGATTGCCATAGCAAGGCAGCGTGTCGACCCGATGCTGGTCGGTCATCAGGAACAGGATATTGGGCGCGGTCTGCGACATGAGGTCTCGAGTTCGTCGGCGGCCTGTATTTAATCCGCAGGCCGACTATAATCATGGCTGTGCCGTGACCGCAACCCGTCTCGTGCGGCGATGTCGTTTGTTGCCCAACGGGGCTGGACGTGGATGCCGGATTGCTTTGTGCTTCGCCGCGAAGCACCGGCCACGAACGGCATCGGCAAGCATGCTGGACTTTTCTGCGGACCATGATCGAACACCCAAAAGAAAAATCGCTGGCCGATCAAAGTCGCCTCCGCGACATCGGCGAAGATGCGATCATCGCGGCCCTGAGGCGGTTCGGACCCTTGAGCCGCAATGAACTGGCCGAACGTGCCAATCTCGGCCGGACAACGGCTTTCACCATTGCAAAGAATCTGATCGGCCGGGGGGTACTGGTCGAGGCGCAGCACAACCGCCAGTTGAGGAAGCGCGGGCGGCCGCAGACCATCTTCGCCCTCAACCCCACGATCGCGCTGTTCGCCGGCATCGAGGTCGCGCGCCGCCGGATACGGGTCCTGCTGATCAACGCGGCGCATGAACAGGTCGCCTATGGGGAGGACGAGTTGCCATCGCCGGGCGATCCGGTGGCGCTGGAGCTCGTATTGGCGCTTCTCGAGCGGATCGCCAGGGAGAGCGGCGTGTCGCTGCAGCAGATCAAGCATCTGGGACTCGGGTTCAGCGGATTGGTGGACCCCGTCGTTCCCAGCCAGGCCATTCGCAAGCTGGTAGCGGGGCTGGAGGCGAAACTGGGATTCGCCGTCAGAATCGCCAACAATTCCCATCTGGCGTGCCTTGCGGAATCGATGTGGGGCACGGCGCGCAACCACAACCAGGTGCTGTACCTCCACTGGTCCAGCGGCGTCGGCGGGGGATGGGTCAAGGATGGAGCGCTGGTGACCGGGGCTCACGGCATGGCGGGCGAGTTCGGCCATTTTCCCATCGACCCCAAAAACGGGCAGCCATGCTATTGCGGAGCGCGGGGGTGCCTCGAAACGGTTGCCGGGCTGGAAGCCCTGCTGCTCAAGGTGCAGAAACTGGGCCGCAACGTCGCCACGCAACACGATCTCGTCGAGGCCGTTCGGCGAGGCGATGAAATCGCAGCCCGCGTTTTTTCCGAAGCGGCCGGCCAGGTCGGACGGGCGGTCGCATCGGCCGCGATCATTCTCGATCCCTCCGCAATCGTTCTGGGCGGCGAGGTTTCGGTGCTCGGAGAGCTGATCGTCGCGCCTGTGCGCCGGTCGATCGAGACGATGCTGACGCCCGGCTTTCCGCGCAAGATAGAGGTCATGGCGGGCCAGCTCGGTGAATTGGGGGCCGTGCGCGGCGCCGTGGCGCTGGTTCTGCCGCAGATACGATTTGCGCGCGAGGCGGACAAGCCGCTTCAGGCTTCCTGAATTCCGAGAAGGCCGGCGTCGGCCCGTCGCACGGTCAATAGTCCAGGTGGCGTATGACACGATGCCGGTAAGACGCTAAGGTCTTGATGTGAACGGATCAGCCGCCCGGCAGGGCCCGGCTTTTCCCGTCGGGAACAGGTTGCGGAACTCATGTGGGATTTCAGTATCGGCCGATCGCTCGGCCTGATGGGGCAGACTCTGCCGTTCGTCGTGCTGCGCGCGGCGGTCTATTTCGGCATCGCCCTCGCCTATGTGCTGGCGACCGGGACCGGGGTGGGGCTCGGCTGGGGCGTGGGCGCGCTTGGGGGCAGCGATTTCCAGCAGACCTCCATGGCCTGGGGCGGGCTGATCGGCTTCGGCGTCACCGGCGCAATCATGTACTGGGTGCGCGAATATATCCTCTATATCGTCAAGGCGGGTCATATCGCGGTGCTGGTCGAGCTGATCGACGGCAGGAGGCTGCCGGAGGGGCGCAACCAGATCACCCATGCGACCGCCGTGGTGAAACAGCGCTTCGGCCAGGCCTCGGTGCTTTTCGCGCTCGATCAGCTGGTGAAGGGCGTGATCCGCGCCGTGACCGGGCTGGCGCGCGGAATCCTGTCGATCCTGCCCGTTCCCTATCTGTCGCAGCTGATGGGCGTGGTGCAGGCTTTCCTGCGCATCGCCGTGGGCTTCATCGACGAAGTGATCCTCGCCCATGCCATTCGCACCGGCTCCAGCGACGCCTGGGGTTCGGCGCGCGAGGCGCTGGTGCTGTATGGCCAGAACTGGAAGGTGATGCTGAAGAACGCCGCCTGGCTGACGCTGATCACCTATGGGCTGGCCTTCGTGGTGTTTCTCGTCATGCTCGCGCCCGCGGCGGCGCTTGTCTATGCCATGCCCGGCGCCTGGTCGGCGGGCGGCTTCATCTTCGCGCTGCTGTTCGCCTGGAGCGTGAAGGCGGCGTTTCTCGAACCCTTCGCCGTCGCCTGCCTGATGCAGGTCTATTTCAAGACCATCGAAGGCCAGGTGCCCGATCCCGAATGGGAGGCGCGGCTGGAACAGATGTCCTCGCATTTCCGCAAGCTCAAGGCGCGCATCGCGTCCGGGCCGGCGGACCACGCCACGCGAACGGGAGAACCCGTATGAAATCCCTTCTCAAGGCGGCTGCCGCCATCCTCGCCGTCGGCACCCTCGCCCTGCCCGCGACCGCCGAGGAGCGTCCCGGCACGATCCTCGTACTCGACGCTTCGGGGTCCATGTGGGGACAGATCGACGGCGTCAACAAGATCGTCATCGCGCGCGAGGTTGTGGGCGATATCCTGTCCGACTTCCCGCAGGACCAGAATCTCGGCTTCGTGACCTATGGGCATCGCGAGCGCGGCCAGTGCTCCGATATCCAGACGGTCATCGAACCTGCCCCGGGGACGGCGCAGGACATCATCCGTATCGTGAACACACTCGATCCACGCGGCATGACGCCGATGACCGACGCCGTCATCGTGGCCGCGGAAGCGTTGCGCCACACAGAACAGGCGGCGACGGTCATCCTGGTTTCCGACGGGATCGAGACCTGCAACCCTGACCCCTGCGCTGCGGCCCGGGCGCTGGCGCAGTCGGGCATCGACTTCACCGCCCATGTCATCGGCTTCGATGTGAGCGAGGAGGCCGAGGCGCTGATGCAGATGCAATGCATCGCCGCAGAAACCGGCGGGCACTTCCTGACCGCCGACAACGCGCAGGAACTGTCCGACGCGCTGCAACAGGTCGTCGCCGCGCCCGCCAAGGCGAACGACACCCCCGAACCGGAACAGGAACCGGAGCCGGCGCTGCCGGAAGCGACGGTCAGCGCGCCGGCGCAGGTCGTCGTCGGATCGGCTTTTGCCGTGACCTGGCAGGCCGAGGGGCTGGATCCGCGCGACTATGTCACCATCGTCCCTGCCGGCGCCGATGAGAGCGCCTATACTAATTATGACCGCACGGAAGGCGGGAGCGAGGGCAGCCTGCGGGCGCCGGGCGAGCCGGGGCTTTACGAGGTCCGCCTCAAGCTCGATGCCGGCGGCCGGGTTCTGGCCACTACCCCGATCGAGGTGGTGGATATCGAGGTCTTGGTCAGCGCCCCGGCGCAGGTCGTGGTCGGGTCGGCCTTTGCCGTGACCTGGCAGGCCGAGGGGCTGCATCCGCGCGACTACGTCACCATTGTCCCTGCTGGCGCCGATGAGAGCGCCTATACGGACTATGATCGGATCGAGGACGGCAATGAGGGCAGCCTGCGGGCGCCAGCCGAGCCGGGGCTTTACGAGGTCCGGCTCAAGCTCGATGCGGGTGGGCGCGTCCTGGCCACGACCCCGATCGAGGTGGTGGATGTCAAGGTCTCGGTCAGCGCGCCGACACAGGTCGTCGTCGGGTCGGCCTTCGCCGTCACCTGGCAGGCCGACGGCCTGCATCCGCGCGACTATGTCACCATTGTCCCCGCCGGTGCCGACGAGAGCGCCTATACGGACTATGATCGGATCGAAGACGGCAATGAGGGCAGCTTGCGTGCGCCCTCCGAGCCGGGACTTTACGAGGTCCGGCTCAAGCTCGATGCGGGTGGGCGCGTCCTGGCGACGACGCCGATCGAGGTGGCTGAGGGCGATGTCACCGTCAACGGACCGGACAGGGTGCGGGCGGGGACGGAAATGACGCTCGCCTGGACCGGGACCATCCATCCGCGCGACTATGTCACCATCGTGCCCGCCGGCGCCGAGGACGGCGCCTATGCCGCCTATATCCGGGTGAACGAGGCCGCGCAGGGCAAGTTGACCGCCCCGGCCGAAACGGGGCTTTACGAGCTTCGCTATATGCTGGATCACGGAGGCCGGGTCATGGCGCGCCACACGATCGAGGTGGTGGCCGCCGACGCGCCGATGGATGACGGCGCGGGGCTCGTCGCGCCCGCCACCGCCGCTCCGGGCGAAACCATCACCGTGACCTGGACGGGCGGGGCCGACAGCGCCGACCAGCGCGTGGCGCTCGCCCGCGCCGATCAGCCCGATTTCAGTTGGATCAGCGCCGAAAGCGCCATCGATCGCAACAGCCTCGAGATCACCCTGCCGGAAGCCCCCGGCACCTATGAGGTGCGTTTCCTCGATGTGGCCGGGCGGACCGTGCTCGGCCGGTCGATCGTCGCGGTCGGGCCGTGAGAGCGAAGCCGTGTTGACTCGACCCCGCCCCTCGCCCTAACTGTGCGCGTCGCTGGTTCCCCGGCGGCCGGGTGCCAACGGGGATTAAAAGGGAACACGGTGCGACGTACCCATCAGGGCGCAAGACCGTGGCTGCCCCCGCAACTGTG
>JAEWHZ010000276.1 GCA_023387585.1 Pseudomonadota bacterium | reverse complement strand
CGCGGCGTCAAGACCGGGTTGCCGCTCAACGATTCGATCCGGCTGGTGGCGCGCGAGGTCAAGGAGCCGGTGCGCTCCGAGTTCCAGCGCATCCTCGACCAGCAGGCCTTCGGCATGTCGACCACCGAGGCGGTCAACGTGCTGCTCGAGCGCGTGCCGCTGCCGGAAGTCAATTTCTTCGTCGTCGTCATCTCGGTGCAGCAGCAGTCGGGCGGGAACCTGTCCGAGGCGCTGGGCAACCTCGCCCGCGTGCTGCGCAACCGCAAGAAGATGAAGCAGAAGGTCAAGGCGATGTCCTCCGAGGCCAAGGCCTCGGCGATGATCATCGGCGCCCTGCCCTTCGTCGTCGCCGGGCTCGTGACCCTCGTCTCCCCGCGCTATCTCGAGCCGCTGGTCAGCACCACGCTGGGGCATATCTGGCTCGGCGTCGCCTTCGTCATGCTCTCGATCGGCGTGTTCATCATGAACCGCATGGTCCAGTTCGACTATTGAGGAGGCGCGGGTGAGTTTCGAATCCATGATGAGCCGCGATTTCCTGATCGCCGTGCTCGCCGCCATCTCGGCGGCCGCCGTGGTGTTCACCTTCGGCGCCGGCCTGCTGTCGCGCTCGGAGACGAGGCAGCGCATCAGGCGCGTGGCGCTGGAGCGCGAAAAGCTGCGGGCCGAGGAGATGGCCCGTTTGCGCGGGATCGACGCCCAGCGCAATTCGATCAGGCGCGGCGCCGAGACGCGCAGCTATATGAAGACCATCGTCGAAAGGCTGTCGCTGCGCCAGGCCTTCCTCGACGAGGGCACGATCGACCGGCTGGCGCAGGCCGGCTATCGCGGCCAGGGGCATGTGACGACCTATCTGTTCACCCGCTTCGCGGTGCCGCTCGCCGCGATCGCGCTGATCGGGCTCTACACCCTGTTCCTGTCGCCCGGCGACAGGCCGCTCTATCTCAACCTCGCCTATGCCGTCGGCGGCGGGCTGCTCTGCGCCTACCTGCCGCCGCTGATGCTGCGCAACCAGATCGACAAGCGCCAGGCTTCGATCCGCCGCGCCTGGCCGGACTGCCTCGATTTGATGCTGCTCTGCGTCGAGGCCGGCATGTCGATCGAACACGCCTTCAAGCGCGTGGCGCGCGAGATCGGCGACCAGAGCGCCGAGCTGGCCGAGGAGATCACCCTGACCACCGCCGAGCTGGCCTTTCTCGACGACCGCAGCCGCGCCTTCGAGAATCTGGGACGGCGCACCGGGCTCGACGCGGTGCGCTCGGTGATGACGGCGCTGATCCAGGCCGACCGCTACGGCACCTCGGTGGGCCAGGCGCTGCGCGTCATGGCCGAGGAAGGCCGCGAGGCGCGCATGATGGAGGCCGAGAAGAAGGCCGCTGCCCTGCCGCCCAAGCTCACCGTGCCGCTGATCTTGTTCTTCCTGCCGGTGCTGTTCATCGTCATCATGGCCCCTGCCATGATCAAGATTTTCGGGCCGGGCGGCACGATCTCGGGGATGTAGGCGAGGATGTACTTTCGCTATCCATGGCGAAAGCCCCTTGGCGGCTGGCTGCTCGCCACCGGCGCCGTTCTGGTCGTGCTGTTCCTTTGCCGCGTCTGGCTGGAACGCTCGCACGGCGTCGTGCTGCCGCCATGGTCCGGCGAGGCCATGCTTGCCGTCAGCAATTGCTTCGGTATCGGGGTGGGCCTGTGGGTGTTTTTCCATCAGCGCCCGGCACAGCCCGGCGATATCGACTATCCGGACACGTGGTGAGACGCTCCGGCAATCAGCCGGAGGACGCCAGCGAATCCCAGCGATTGGGCTGGCTGAGCATGGCGCGCACATAGGCCATGTTGGCCGTCACCTCCTCCGCCGGCAGCTCGCGCGCGTAAAGCGCCTCGGCCTCGGAGAAGCGGCCCTGCAACCCCACGACCAGCGCCAGGTTCTGTCGCACCTGGCTGGTGGCGCCCGGCATCTGCGCCGCCTGGCGCAGATAGCGCTCGGCCTGGGGCAGATCGCGGGTCATCAGGTATGACAGGCCCAGATTGGCGACCACGCCCGGCTCGTGCGGCGCCAGCACCTGCGCCTGCAGATAAAGCTGACGCGCCTCGGCATGCCGGCCGAGCTGGTCGAGCACGGCACCCCTCACCGAAAGCGCGTTCCAGTCCGGCGCATCGGGGCGGATGACGTTGTCCAGCACGTTGAGCGCCTGCTCGAAGCGGCCCTCGGCGGTCAGCGCCTTGGCATAGGCGGTGTTGATCTCGACATCGCGCGGATGGGCGCGCAGCCCGGCCTCGAGCACGGCGGCGGCCTGCCCGGCCTGACCCTGCGCGCGCAGGGCGGCGGCATAGTTGACGATCACCCAGCGCTCATTCGGATTGGCGCGGTAGCGCTCGCCGAGCTGGCCGACCGCGCCCAGCGCCTCTTCGCGCGGCATGGCGGAATAGTCGGGGATCGAGCCGGTGGTCAGCGTGCGGTTGGAGGCGCAGCCCGCGAGCAACGCGAGGCACAGGCCGGCCAGGGCGATGCGGGAGCGGGGCAGGAACATGAAAGCGACCTCACGGAATGCGCGGTGAGACCGGTTTTATGCTTCATTAACCCTAATAGGCCGTTAAGGCGTCGTTCAGGCGACGTCTTCCAGCTCGCCTGTATCGGCCGAAATCGCCGCGGCCGGGGGCGTCGGCATGGCGTTTTCCGGAATCGCTTCGCCCGGCACGGAGATGATGTTGTCGGGGATCGGCATCTCGGTCACCGTCTCCAGCACCGGCTCGGGGATGCCGGCTTCCTTGGGGAACAGGAGCGGCGCCATGACGAAGCCGATGACGATCAGCACCACCATGCCCCAGCCGGCGACCCTTTTGTGCTTCTCGATGAAGCGGTTGGCCACCGGGCCGAAGAAGAAGAACAGCCCGCACGGCACGAAGAAGCGCAGCCCGCGGCCGATCACGCCGTAAAGGATGAAGGTGAACAGATCGAGCCCCGCCACGCCCGAAGTGATGGTGACCACCTTGTAGGGGATGGGCGAGAGCGCGCCGATCAGGATCATCAGCGGCCCGTTGTCGAGAGAGCTGCGCCGCAGCGTCTCGAAGCCGGCCCCGGCGCCGTAGAACTCGACGATGGCGCGCCCCAGCGTGTCGAACAGGAAATAGCCGATGGTATAGCCGGCGAGCCCGCCCAGCACCGAGAACACGGTGCAGATGGTCGCCAGGCGCCAGGCACGGCGCCGGTCCGCCAGGATCATCGGCGCCAGCATGATCTCGGGGAATATCGGGACGATCATGGCTTCGAGGAAGCACACAAGCGCGAGGATGGGTTCTGCCAACCTGTGCCGCGTCGCCCTTTTCAGGCGGTCATACAAGGAAGGCTTGGCAGTTATATCTGTCATTCAGCGCTTCTTCTGGCGTCCAGTCCGCTATGGATGACGGGGATCGTGCCGATTTTCCAGTGAAATTTCTGTCAATATCCGCGACGGCGGTCGACGAGGTTCACCAGCGGGCCTCCGGCCTCATGCTCGCGGATGATGCGAGAGAAATAGGCAACGCCCGTCTTTTCGGTCGAAATTCCGGCGATATGGGGCGTGATATAGCAGTTCTCGAGGCCCCAGAGCGGGGAATCGGCCGGCAGGGGCTCGGTCTCGAACACGTCGAGGCTGGCGGCGGCCAGCGTGCCGTCGCCGAGCGCGCGCACGATGTCGGCCTCGCGCTGGTGCCCGCCGCGCGCCGCGTTGACGATCGCCGGGCCGCCGGTCAGGCGGTCGCGCCTGAGCCTCGTGAAGGTCTCGTAGTTGAGAATGCCCTCGGTCTCGGCGGTGAGCGGCAGCAGGTTGACCAGAATGTCGGTTTCCGAGAGGAAGGCGCCGAACTCCTCGGGGCCGGCAAAAGTCTCGACGCCCGGCAGATATTTGCGGCTGCGCGACCAGGCGCGGCGGGCGAAGCCGAGCGCGCCGAGCTTTTTCAGCGCGTCCTGGCCGAGCACCCCGGTGCCCATTACCCCCACCGTCGCCTCCGCCGAGGCGGGCGGGAAGAATTGCGACCAGCGGCGCGCCTTCTGGTCGGCGTCGAAGCGGGTGAACAGGCGTTGATGCAGATAGACATGGGCGATGACATAGTCGCTCATGCGCTGCGTCAGGTCGTCGTCGACGAAGCGCACGATCGGCGCATCCGGCAGGTTCGGGTGATCCAGCAGCGCGTCGACACCGGCGCCGAGCGACAATATCGCCTTGAGCCCGGTCAGCCCGTCGAAGGCGTCGGACTTGGGCTTCCACACGAAGATGTAGCGGATCTCGGCCGGATCGTAGTCGTCGCCGCGCCGCACCACGCGACAGGGCGCCAGCGCCTCGGCGAACCCTTCGGCCCAACGCGCCTCGTCGACATCGCTCAGATGCAGCAAAAGCATGCTCGACGGCTCCTCGCACAAAACAAAAGGGCCGCCCGGCAAGGACGGCCCCGACGGGGGATCGGCAGCGGCGGTCAGGAGCCGCTGGCGGGCGCCATCTGGTTGGCCGGCGCGATGACATTGGCGGGCGCCACGGTATTGGCCGGAGCAACAGGCGTTTCGGCTGCAGGAGCAGATTCGGCCTCGGGCGCTGCCTCGGCGGGGGCTTCCTCGGCAGGAGCCTCGCTGGCCGGGGCGCTGGTGGTCGGCGTGCCTTCCACCTGGGTCTCGGTCTGGGTGGTGGTCGGGGTGTCGACCACTTCGGCCGGGGGGCCGGGCTCGACCGGCTCGTCGACGGCATCATCGGTCGGCACCGGAACGGCGCCGCCCTCCAGAGCCTCGCCTTCCGCTTCCGGAGCTTCCTCGCCCTCGACCGCCTCGCCCTCGGGCTCGGCGACCTCTTCGGGCTCGGGGAAGGCCACCGGGCTGTCGGACAGGGTCTGCAGATAGGCGAGAAGATCCGCACGGTCCTCGGCGTCGGACACGGCGAGGTTCATGCGCGTGCCCGGCGCATAGGCCTGCGGGGCGGCGATGAAATGGTCGAGTTCCTCATAGGTCCAGCTGATGCCCTCTGCGCCCTTTTCGGCCAGCGCGGCGGAATAGTTGTAGCCCGGCTCGGTGCCGATCTGGCGGCCGACCACGGCCCAGAGTTCGGGACCGGTGCGGTTGCCCGCGCCTTCCTCGAAATTGTGGCAGGACTGGCAGCGGCGGGCGACGGCGGCTCCGGCCTCGGCATTGGCGCTGGCCAGCAGGACGGAAAGCGGAACGGCCGCGACCGGCTCGGCGCCGCCCGCTGTCTCGGTGCCTTCCGGCTCGGGCAGGTTGTACCCGACGCCACGGTTCTCGATCGGATGGTAGATGGCTTCCGCGATGAAGCCGACGCCCATCACGAACAGCAGCGTGCCCAGCACCGCGCCCATGATCTTGTTGAGTTCGAACGAATTCATTCCGGTCTCTCTGCCAGTGCAAGCCCTGCCGGCGAACGGCCCGG
>JAEWHZ010000169.1 GCA_023387585.1 Pseudomonadota bacterium | reverse complement strand
CGGGTCTTCTCGTTGCCGGTGATGTTGATGCGCTCGACATAGACGCGCGGGCCTTCGTCGACCAGATAGGTCACCTGGAAGGTGCGGTTGTTCACGTCGCGCTCGATGCGGGCGCGCACGTCGGCGAAGGAATAGCCCTGCGCGGTCGCTTCGTAGGCCATGTCCTCGATGGTCGACTGCAGATTGGTGATCGAGTAGCGGCTGCCCTGCCCCGTCTGGACGGTGGAGCGCAGCACGTCGGCGTTGAGGCCCGAGATCGAGGTCTCGATGCCGATATTGCCGAACTGGTAGCGCTCGCCCTCGGCGACCGTGAAGTTGATGAAATAGGCGTTGCGGCTGGCATCGTACTCGGCGACCGAGGTCACCTGGGTGTCGGGATAGCCGCGATTGGCATAATGCAGCCGGACGAGCTCGCGGTCGACGGCGAGGCGCTGCTCGTCATAATTGTCGTCACGCAGCAGCCAGCTCAGGATGCCGGTTTCCTTGGTGGTGATGACACCCTTGAGGTTGCCGGACGAGATGGAGTTGTTGCCGGTGAAGTTGACCGCAGCGATGCTGGCGCGCTCGCCTTCGTTGATGTTGAAGACCACGCGCACGCGGCCGCCGGTCACTTCCTCGACGCGGCCGGTCACCTGAACGCCGGTGAAACCGTCGCGGTCATAGGCGAGACGGATCGATTCGATGTCGCCGGCGAGGCGGGCCGGCGTGTAGACGCCGGTGGTGGCCACGTCGACCATCTCCACGAGGCGCGAGTCCGGGAACCGCCGGTTGCCCTCGAAGAGCACCGAGCCGACCAGGCGTTCCTGCGCCTGCGCGATTGCTACCCCCACGACGGGAGCGGAGGACCCGGCGAACGGCGCGCCCACGAGGATGGCGAGCGCAAGGACCAGGCCACGCATCAGCTTGGAGGGTAGTATCATATTGTTTTTGCCTTCTGCGACTTGCCCGAGCTTGGCCGCGAACGGCGCTCCCCCAGACCGACTCCACTTCAGCGTTTTACTGGTTTTTTAACCACGGACAAGGCGCAAGCGCCGGTGGGGTTAGTGAATCGTTGGCGGGTGGGTATTCGTGCAACACCTCGCCAACCAAGGTTAACAAAGACTTAGCCTGCGGATCGCAGATAAGCGAGCACCGTATCATTGACGAGCGTGAACGCCATGAGCGCGATAACCAGGGCAAAACCGATGCGGAAACCCGCCTCCTGCATGCGCTGGCTGAGCGGGCGTCCCCTCACCGCTTCGATGAGGTAATAGAGCAGATGCCCGCCGTCGAGCATGGGCACGG
The DNA here is from genome assembly GCA_023387585.1 of Pseudomonadota bacterium. GTDB lineage: Bacteria > Pseudomonadota > Alphaproteobacteria > Rhizobiales > Devosiaceae > Devosia. Next base: position 3,901 of record JAEWHZ010000169.1, on the reverse strand, counting down.
GAAGAAGGTTGAAGATTCCTATATTGAGCGAGAGCAGCGCCGTCAGGTTGATCAGCGCGATCACCCCGAGCGTTGCCACCTCGCCGGAAACCTGGGCAACGCGCACCGGGCCGCCGAGCTGCTCGATCTGGCCGCGCCCGACGAAGAAATCCCCTAGAAACGCCGCCGTGCGGTCGATGATGAAGCGGATTTCCTCGAGCGTCATGCCGACCGCCTCGACCGGATCGGGCCGGTAGAGCGTCAGCTCGGCATTCTCGACATTGCGGGTGACGCCGATGCGGCCGATGCGCTGGGTGTTGCCGAAACGATCCTCCACCTCGACGATGTCGGGCACCAGCGTCAGCGTCAGCGGGGCGCCGCCGCGATCGAGATCGATGCTCACCTGGCGCTGCGGCGCGGTGGCGACGAGGCGCTGGAAATCCTCGAAGCCGCGCACGGCATAGCCGTCGACGCCGGTGATCATGTCGCCGCTTTGCAGCCCCGCCGCCTCGGCCACCGAGGCAGGCAGAACCTCGTCGATCACCGCGGGAATGGTGAAGCGGCCATAGCCGACCAGCAGGGCGTAGAGAATCAGGAAGGTCAGCAGCACGTTAGCCGCGGGGCCGGCGGCGACGATGGCGATGCGCTGCCAGACCGACTTGTTGACGAACAGGTGCTTTGCCATGGCCGGGTCGACATCGGCGATGGCGTCGGGGTCCGGCACGCTGGCGGCGTTCATGTCGCCGGCGAAGCGAACATAGCCGCCGAGCGGAATCGCCGAAATCTTCCAGCGCGTGCCCAGCCGGTCGGTGAAGCCGAACAGCTCGCGCCCGAAGCCGACCGAGAAGGACTGGATGGCCACCCCGTTCCAGCGCGCGACGAGATAGTGCCCCATCTCGTGCACGAACACGATGACCGTCAACACCGCCAGGAACGGGATGACATAGGAGAGCAGCCAGACGACGAAGTCCATTCGGCATTTCCTTCACGGCCGCGCCCGCCGGAGCGGATCGCGGCGGACTACCAGCGCAGCAGGCCGGCGGCGATGTTGTCGGCCCCGCCATGCAGCAGCCCGACCAGCACCACGGCGAATATGGCAAGGCTCATGGAGTCGAGACGGTCCATCAGCCCACCATGCCCGGGTATGATATCGCCACTGTCCTTGATGCGATAGCGGCGCTTGATCGCACTCTCGGTCAAATCACCGGCCTGCCCCACGAGGCTGGTGGCGGCCGACAGCAAAAAGCCGATCCATAAAGGCGAATCGGTCAGGAGCGTCCAGGCCACGGTGCCGGCGATCGAGCCGAGCAGCAGCCCGCCCAGCGCGCCCGACCAGGTTTTCGAAGGCGAGATGAAGGGCGCGAGCTTTTCGCCGCCGATCTGGCGGCCGGTGAAAAAGGCCGCCGAATCCGTCATCCACACAACGGTGGCGAAGTAGATGCCGGCGAACACGCCATCGAGCGTGTCCCCGCGCAGCGACAGGATGGCGATGATGACCGCGGCGGTGAAAATCGTGCCGAACAGCCGCCAGCCGCGCTCCTGGGCGCCGGCGAAAAGCGCCACCACCAGCATGATGGCGACGAGGATCAGCGCGCCCCACAATCCGGCAAGCACGAAGACCGGCCCGCTCAGTGCCATCAGCCCGACCAGCGCCCAGCTTGCCGGCGGCAGCGGCGCGCGCAGCAGCATGGTCTCGTATTCGCGATAGGCGCCGGCAAAGACCAGGCCGACGACCAGGCCGAACACGATGCCGCCGATCCACAGCGTGATCGCGGTGATGGGAATGAGCACGAAGGCCGATGCGAGCCGGGGACCGAGATCGGCCCAGTTGCGCAAGGGCTTCGGCGATCTGGGCCCGGTCTGGTTCAAGTCGCCCGCGCCTCGATGCCGCCGAACCGGCGATCGCGCATGGCAAAGGCCTCCAGCACCCTGACGAAGACGTCCTCGTTGAAATCGGGCCAGTACTCGTCGACGAAGACCAGCTCGGAATAGGCGGCCTGCCAGAGCAGGAAATTGGAGATGCGCTGCTCGCCGCTGGTGCGGATGATCAGGTCGGGGTCCGGCAGGCCGGCGGTGTAGAGCGCGCCGGCGATCGTCTCCTCGGTGATCTCCTCGGGACGCATGCGACCCTCGGCCACGGCGCGGGCGATGCGGCGCGTGGCCTCCGCCAGTTCGGCCTTGCCCCCATAATTGAAGGCGACCAGCAGGTTGAGCCCGGTATTTCCCGCCGTCTTGGCCTCGACATCCTCGATCAGGCGCACAAGCGAGGGCTCGAGGCCCGAACGGGCGCCGATGATGCGGATATGGACGTTGTTGCGGATCAGCTGCTGAAGGTCGGAGGCAACGAATCGGCGCAGCAGGTTGAAGATGAAGGCCACTTCATCGGGCGGGCGGCGCCAGTTCTCGGAAGAGAAGCTGAACACCGTCAGGTTCGGCACCTCATAGGCGATGCACAGCCTGACAAGCTCGCGCAAGGCGCGCACCCCGGCGACATGGCCCTCGGTGCGCCCCTTGCCGCGCGCCTGGGCCCAGCGCCCGTTGCCGTCCATGATGACGCCCAGATGCACGGGAATGCGCAGCAGCGGCTCCGGGGACGGATGGGACAGGGCTGGGTCTGGGGACATCGAGGGCTCCGGGCGCGAGCGCGATCAGGCAGGCGGTCAGACCTGCATGATCTCCTGTTCCTTTGCGGCGACAATCTGGTCGACCTCCGCCACTGCGGCATCGGTCGCCTTCTGGACGAGATCGGATTCGACGCGCGCCTCGTCCTGGCTCATGTCGCCGTCCTTCTCCGCCTTCTTGAGCGCGTCCATGCCGTCGCGGCGCACATGGCGCACGGCGACGCGCGCCTGCTCGGCATAGTTGTGGGCCACCTTGGTCAATTCGCGGCGGCGCTCCTCGTTGAGCTCGGGCAGCGGCACGCGGATGATCTGCCCCTCCCCGGCGGGATTGAGCCCCAATCCGCTGTCGCGGATGGCACGCTCGACGGCGCTGGCCATCGAGCGGTCCCAGACCTGCACGCTGAGCATGCGCGGCTCGGGCACGGTGACGGTGGCGACCTGGTTGAGCGGCATGCGCGAGCCATAGGCTTCCACCTGGATCGGTTCGAGCAGGCTGGCGCTGGCGCGTCCGGTCCGCAGGCCCGCAAGCTCGTCCTTGAGCGAAGCGATCGACTTCTGCATGCGCGACTTGAGGTCGGACAGGGAATAGGAAGATGCCATGGCTGGGATCCTTGTTAGCTTTGCGTGTTGCCGACGCGCGTGCTGCGTGCCTTGCCGCCCAGGACGCCGATCAGTTTCGCGCTGTCGTCGAGCGCATAGACGATTATCGGCAGGTTGTTGTCGCGAGCAAGCGCGAAGGCGGCCGTATCCATCACGCGCAGGTCCTTACGCAACACATCGTCGTAACTGATGGCGTCGAAGCGGGCCGCGTCCGGGTGCTTCATCGGGTCGGCGCTGTAGACGCCATCGACCTTGGTGCCCTTGAGCAGCACGTCGCAATCGAGCTCGATGGCCTTGAGCGCCGCGGCGGTATCGGTAGTGAAGAAAGGATTGCCGGTTCCGCCGCCGCACACCACCACATGCCCGCTCTCGAGCGCCGACTTGGCGGCGCGGGCGGTGAAGGTGTCGGCCACCGAGGGCATGGTGACGGCGCTGAAGGCCGTCGAGGGGACGCCCTGGCGCTGGATGGCATTGGACAGGGCCAGCGCGTTGATCACGGTTCCCAGCATGCCCATCTGGTCGGCGGTGACCCGGTCGGTGCCGTCCGCGGCACCGGCCATGCCGCGAAAGATGTTGCCGCCGCCGATGACGATGGCGATCTCGACGCCGGTGCGCGCCACCTCGGCGATCTGGGCGGCCACCGCGGTCAGGAACGGCACCTCGATGCCGAAAGACTGATCGCCCGCAAGCGCCTCGCCCGA
>JAEWHZ010000152.1 GCA_023387585.1 Pseudomonadota bacterium | reverse complement strand
TCATGCGTTTCGTGAATGGCGTGTTCACAACCTTCGGGCAGGCTGTTGACTTGTGCAGCGCGGCTGCGACCCTATCTAGTGAGCTATGAATCGGGTGCGGACTGACGCCGTATCCCAATTGAGAGCGCGCAACTCCTCCCACCAAGCGCGCTCCGAAAGGACCAAAAATGTCGGAAACCAAAACTGTCGGCGGCGACTATTCCCGCGATCGCGTTTATCCGGTGCTGCCCCTGCGGGACATCGTGGTGTTCCCAGGCATGATCGTTCCCCTGTTCGTGGGGCGCGAGAAATCGGTCAAGGCGCTCGAAGAGGTGATGCGCGACGACAAGCACATTCTCGTCGTGACCCAGAAGAACGCGCAGGACGACGATCCGAGCCCCGACGAGATCTACGAGACCGGCACCATCGCCACGGTGCTGCAACTGCTCAAGCTGCCGGACGGCACCGTGAAGGTGCTGGTCGAGGGGCTCAGCCGTGCCGAGATCGACCGCTATCTGCAGACGGACGAGTATTTCGAGGCCGAGGCCAGCGTGCTGCCCGAGCCCGAATACGACCATGTCGAGGTCGAGGCTCTGGCCCGCTCCGCGCAGGCCGAGTTCGAGAATTACGTCAAGCTGAACAAGAAGATCTCGGCCGAAGTGGTGGCCGCCGTCCAGCAGATCGACAACCATTCCAAGCTCGCCGACACCATCGCCAGCCATCTGGTGATCAAGATCGCCGACAAGGAAGATCTTTTGGCGACAGTGAGCCTCGTCGAGCGCTTCGGCAAGATTCTCGGCCTCATGGAGGGCGAGATCGGCGTGCTTCAGGTTGAAAAGCGCATCCGTTCGCGCGTGAAGCGGCAGATGGAGAAAACCCAGCGCGAATACTACCTGAACGAGCAGATGAAGGCGATCCAGCGCGAGCTGGGCGACGGCGAGGACGGCGCCAACGAGATCGCCGAGCTCGAGGAGCGCATCAAGGCCACCAGGCTGTCCAAGGAAGCGCGGCTCAAGGCCGAGGGCGAGCTGAAGAAGCTGCGCGGCATGAGCCCGATGTCGGCCGAGGCCACGGTGGTGCGCAATTATCTCGACACCCTGCTCGGCCTGCCCTGGGGCAAGAAGTCCAAGACCAAGCGCGACCTCGCCTATGCCGAGAACGTGCTGAACGCCGATCACTACGGGCTGGAAAAGGTCAAGGAGCGCATCCTCGAATATCTCGCGGTGCAGTCGCGCACCGGCAAGCTGAAGGGGCCGATCCTGTGCCTCGTCGGCCCGCCGGGCGTGGGCAAGACCTCGCTGGGCAAGTCGATCGCCAAGGCCACCGGGCGCGAATATGTCCGCATGGCGCTGGGCGGCGTGCGCGACGAGGCCGAGATCCGCGGCCATCGCCGCACCTATATCGGCTCCATGCCGGGCAAGGTGCTGCAGTCGCTCAAGAAGGCCGGCAAGTCCAACCCGCTCTTCCTGCTCGACGAGATCGACAAGATGGGCCAGGACTTCCGCGGCGATCCGTCCTCGGCGCTGCTCGAGGTGCTGGACCCGGAGCAGAACTCGACCTTCAACGACCACTATCTGGAGGTCGACTACGATCTGAGCGACGTGATGTTCGTGACCACCTCGAACACGCTGAACATCCCCGGCCCGCTGATGGACCGCATGGAGATCATCCGCCTCTCCGGCTACACCGAAGAGGAAAAGCGCGAGATCGCCATCCATCACCTGATGCCGGAGACGCTGGCCGAGAACGGGCTGACGGCGAAGGAGTTCGAGCTGTCGAACGAGATGCTGACAGCGGTGATCCAGCGCTATACGCGCGAGGCCGGCGTGCGCAATCTCAAGCGCGAGCTGAGCAAGCTGATGCGCAAGGCGGTCGCCGAGATCATGAAGACCAAGGTCGACCGGATCGTCATCGACGAGGACCGCATGGCCGCCTATCTCGGCCCGGCACCGTTCAAGCATGGCGAGATCGAGGCGGAAGCGCAGGTGGGCCTGGTGACGGGCCTGGCCTGGACTTCGGTGGGCGGCGAGCTGCTGACCATCGAGGGCGTCATGTCCCCCGGCAAGGGGCGCATGGGCGTGACCGGGAACCTCAAGGACGTGATGAAGGAATCGATCACCGCGGCGATGGCCTATGTGCGCTCGCGCTCGATCGACTTCGGCATCAAGCCGACCATGTTCGACACGCGCGACATCCACGTGCACGTGCCGGAGGGCGCGACGCCCAAGGACGGACCGTCGGCCGGCATCGCCATGGCCACCGCCATCATCTCGGTGATGACCGGTATCCCGGTGCGCAACGACATCGCCATGACCGGCGAGATCACGCTGCGCGGCCGCGTGCTCCAGATCGGCGGGCTCAAGGAGAAGCTGCTGGCCGCACTGCGCGGCGGCATCAAGACGGCCCTGATCCCCGAGGAGAATGTGCGCGACCTGGCGGACATCCCGGACATCGTGAAGGAAGGGATGGAGATCATCCCGGTCTCGCGCATGGACGAGGTCATCAAGCACGCGCTGGTGCGCCAGCCCGAGCCGATCGAATGGGATTTCGACGCCCAGCCGGCCGTGGCCAGCAAGGTCGAGGTGACCGACGAAGCCAATGCGAGCCTGACCCACTAAAAGGACCGATCACAGACATCGGTAGCGGCGGCCCCCCGGGGCCGCCGTTTTTCGTTGCGAGACGGCCCGCATCATGGCGGGAGGGGGCGGGCCGGTAGGGGTTTCCACGTGACAGCACAGGGAAAACCCCTGCATCTGCGGGATTTCGTGCGATTTCGGCCCTTGCGGGGCCGGAATTTCCCGTCCATTAACAGCTTTGCGACGTCCGGCTGGCCGGAACGCCCGCAAATCCTTGCCTTCAGGGCAGAATCGACAAAGGGTGGCGCGGTTTTCGGTTCGCCTTGCGGCGGGCAATTCACAGTGAGGAAACGCTATGAACAAGAACGATCTGGTTGGCGTCGTTGCCGAGAAGGCCACGATTACCAAGGCGCAGGCGGCCGAAGCGGTTGACGCGGTGTTCGAGGCCATCACCGGCGCGCTGAAGGATGGCGACGAAGTCCGCCTCGTCGGTTTCGGCACCTTCGCCGTCTCGCAGCGCAAGGCCACCACCGGCCGCAACCCGGCCACTGGCGCCGAAATCCAGATTCCGGCCTCCAACCAGGCCAAGTTCAAGCCCGGCAAGGGCCTGAAGGACGCCATCAACTGATCTGCCCGTTTCAGGCAGAAACCGGATGGCCCCTGAGCATGCGCCAGGGGTCTTTCCATTTCCGGGGCAGGCGGGCAGCCTGTTGACCGCGGTGGTCCGAGCGCCTATGCATCGCGCGCCCCGGCCAGCGCGCCCCGGGGGCGATTAGCTCAGTTGGTAGAGCGCCTCGCTTACACCGAGGATGTCGGCAGTTCGAGTCTGTCATCGCCCACCACTCCCTTCCAAGCCCTTGATACGACGCTTCGATTCGGCGCCGTGCGCCGGAGGGCGGGAAAACCGGGTACGGCTCGCTTTGCCGCTTGACTTGCTCGGGGACCCCCATTACACGACGCTTCATCGCACGGGGCCACGCCGCTCCGTTACGCGGGTGTAGCTCAGTTGGTTAGAGCGCCGGCCTGTCACGCCGGAGGTCGCGGGTTCGAGTCCCGTCACTCGCGCCACTTCTTCTCATGTCACCGCACCATAGAATCGCCCGCTTGGCGATGTGATCTGCAACCCGGCAGGCGAAATGCCCGTTACCGGATCACATGAAGAAACTCGCGCTCGTCATCGCCGCGCTTGTGGGACCGCTCGGTGCAGCTGCATCGGGCGCCGAATCGTTCGCGCTGACCACATCGGCGGGCAATGAGGCGGCGATGACCGTGAGCGCCGCCGATGCCGGCTTCGACTGGACCGGCTTTTATGCCGGCATCTTCACCGGCATCAGGGCGGGTGAGACGAGCGCGCCGACGCTCGGCGTCAGCCTCGGCGTCAATGCGCAGTTCGAGTTCGTTCTGGTCGGCGGCGAGGTCTCCGTCCAGGGGCTCGACGATGCCAATGCCGGTCAGGCCTATGGCCAGATTCTGGGCCGCGCGGGCCTCGTGGTGGCGGACGATCTGGCGGTCTATGCCGCCGGCGGCTACGGCATCGACCTCGACGCGACGGCACAGGGCGACCTGCTGGTCGGCGGCGGCGTGGAGTTGGGCGTTTCCGATTCGGTTTCCTTGCGCGCTGAATATCTTAGGGGCTTTCCCGAGCAGCCCGGCGGCGCGTTCCAGCAGTTCTCCCTGGGCGCCCGATTCCATTTCTGAGCCGGCCTCCGGGGCCACGATTCGACGGACCGGGCCGGCCGATTGCCTGCAATTTGAATCAACTCTGTCCCAAATTGGGCCAATTGCGCGACCTTCCTGCAACACAGGCCTTCAAATGGTCATGGATTTTTATCTGCGATGCCGGATTTGGGCCAACCCTGTCTTGTCACGCGCGTTGGGGTCAGGCATGTATCGCCTCGACTACGGTTAACTCTTGGGAGTGCAAGATATGTTCGTTCGTTCGCTTTCGCTCGGCGTTGCCGCCGCTGCGCTGATGGTTTCGGGGGCTGC
>JAEWHZ010000049.1 GCA_023387585.1 Pseudomonadota bacterium | reverse complement strand
GCGTGCCGTAGAAGACGTTGCGGTCGACCTCGGTGCGTATGCCCGCGACCGTGCCGGTCTGGGTATATTGCCAGAAGGTCCAGTCGTGGCGGTCGTAGCGCTCATGCGGCTCGGCGGCGGTGGAGCGTAGCCAGAGCGGGTTGGCGATGTTCACCCCGCGCAGATTGTCGTTGAAAAAGGTCATGTCGGTATAGATGATCGGGACCTTGCCGGTATGGGCCTCCATGGCCGCCAGCATGGTGTCGACGCGGGCCAGCACCTCCTCGCGCGGCGGGTGCACGCGGCAGCTCGAATGATTGTTCCATTCGAGGTCGAGCACTGGCGGCAGCGCGTCGCGGTCATTGGGCACCATCTGACGGAACCAGGCGGCCTGGTCCTCGGCCGATGAGCACCAGGTCATGAAGTGATAGGCGCCGCGCGGCAGCCCGGCGGCGCGGGCGCCGGCCCAGTTGCGCTGGAAATTGGGGTCGATGTAGTCGCGGCCCTCGGTCGCCTTCATGAAGACGAAATGCTGCCCCGAGGCGCGCACGCGGCCCCAGTCGATATCGCCCTGATAGCGCGCCACGTCGATGCCCTGGATCGGCATGGTGCGGGCGCGGTCCACGGCGGAATGCGGCCGGTTGTCGCCCGGGATCGCCCCGTAGAGCCCCGGCGCGCGCGCGCACGCCGCAAGGGCCAGCACCAGCACGCCGAGCAGGAATCCGCGCAGGATGGTGGCGAAAGCATGAGGCATGAGGCTCGGGTCCCGATTTCGTCGAACGCAAGCCTTCGATTCAACACGGGCCGGTTAAGACAAGCTTGCGTTAACCTTTGCGCCCGTGGGCGATGGTTAATCATTGCTTGGCGGGCAAAACCGGCACCGGCGAATGTTCGCGACCTGTTCTTGTCGGGCCCGGCTTGTGCTGCTAGGCTTTGCCCGACTATGGCGTCGCGGGGGGACGGCAGGCATGGTGACGCGGGTCCGGACCGTCGCCTTCATGGGGCTCGAGGCGGTGCCGGTCGACGTGCAGGTGCAGATCGCGCCGGGCGGGCCGAAACTGGTGCTGGTCGGCCTGCCGGACAAGGCGGTCAAGGAATCGAGCGAACGGGTGCGCGCGGCGCTGACCGCCTCCGGGCTCGGCCTGCCGCCCAAGCGCATCACTATCAACCTCGCCCCGGCCGACCTGCCCAAGGAGGGCAGTCATTACGATTTGCCGATCGCGCTGGGGCTGATGGCGGCGATGGGCGCCATCCCCTCGGACGGGCTCGATTCCCATGTGGTGCTGGGCGAGCTGGCGCTGGACGGGCGGCTGACGCGTATCAACGGCGTGCTGAGCGCCGCCGTGGCGGCGGCGGGCGAGGGGCTCGGCATCGTCTGCCCGGCCGAATGCGGGCCGGAAGCCGCCTGGGGCGGGCCGGAGATCGACATCGTCGCCTGCCGGAGCCTGCTGGCCATCGCCAACCACCTCACCGGGCGGCAAGTGGCGGCGCGGCCGCAGCCGCGACGGGCCGAGCCGGCCGGCGAACTGCCCGACCTGTCCGATATCCGCGGCCAGCAAATGGCGCGCCGGGCGCTGGAGGTCGCGGCGGCCGGCGGGCATAATTTGCTGATGATCGGCCCGCCGGGCGCGGGAAAATCCATGCTGGCGCAGCGCCTGCCCTCGATCCTGCCGGCGCTCGATGCGCGCGAGCTGCTCGAAGTGTCGATGATCGCCTCGATGGCGGGCGAGCTGGCCGGTGGCGCGCTGAGCGACCGGCGGCCCTTCCGCGCCCCGCACCATTCCGCCTCGATGGCGGCGCTGGTGGGCGGCGGGCTGCGGGTGCGGCCGGGCGAGGTGTCGATGGCCCATCACGGCGTGCTGTTTCTCGACGAACTGCCCGAATTCACCCCGCAGGTGCTCGACAGCCTGCGCCAGCCGCTCGAATCCGGCGAGACGGTGATCGCGCGCGCCAATGCAAGGGTCACCTATCCCTCGCGGGTGCAACTGATCGCGGCGATGAACCCGTGCCGATGCGGGCTGGCCGGCACGCCGGGCCATACCTGCCGGCGCGGCGATGCCTGCGCCGCCGAATACCAGGCGCGGGTCTCGGGGCCGTTCCTCGACCGCATCGACATCCGCATCGACCTGCCGGGCGTGTCGGCCACCGAGATGATGGCGCCGGGCGGCGCCGAATCCTCGCGCGACGTCGCCGCCCGGGTTTTTCGCGCGCGCGAAATGCCGCGCCGGCGCTATGAGGATGCCGGCACGCCCGGGATCACGACGAATGCGGGCGCGTCGGCGCGGCTGATCGAGGCGCTGGTCGAGCCCGACGCGGATTCGCGCGCCCTGCTGGTGCAGGCAGCCGAACGGTTTTCCCTCTCCGCCCGCGCCTATCACCGGGTGCTCAAGGTGGCGCGCACGCTGGCCGATCTGGCGGGGTTGGAACAGGTCGGCCGCGCGCAGATCGCCGAGGCGCTGGGCTATCGGCTGAATTTCGCCGCCGGGTGAGAAAACCGCTTCGCAGTTTTCGCTCCGATGCGCTATGCGGCGTGTGGGGGAGATTTTTACATGAGTCTGATGCTGCTGGGCCGGATCGTTTTCGGCGCCTTTTTCCTGATCGCCGGCCTGCGCAATTTCGCCGGCTTTTCCGACCGCACCGGCATGCCGACCAATTACGGCTGGGCGCTGCCCGTGCCATTGCTGATCGCCGGCTTCGGCATCCAGCTCGTGGCGGGCGCCGCGCTGATCGCCGGGCTGTGGGTCGATATCGCCGTCTATGCGCTGATCGTCTTCCTGGTGCTGGCGACGGCGCTCTATCACAACCTGTTCCGCTTCTCGGGCAAGGAACAGGCGCCGCATCTTTATTTCACGCTGGTCAACATCACGCTGGTGGCCGGCCTGCTGATGATCCTCGAAGCAAGCGGGCAAGCTTAGCCCTTGCGCGGCACGAGGCCGTTGAGGAAGAGCTGTTCGAGATAGCGCGCGGCGTCCTCGAAGCGGGCTTCGCCGCCGCGCGCGCGTCCGAGCACGGCGCGCACCTGCACGTCGAAATCGGCGTAATGCTGGGTGGTGGCCCAGATCGAGAAGATCAGGTGATAGGGGTCGGTGCGCACGATCCTGCCGGCATCCATCCAGGCCGTCAGCACCCTGGCCTTCTCGTCGACCAGCGCCTTGAGGTCGATCTCGATCATGTCGATGATGTGCGGGGCGCCCTGCAGCATCTCGTTGGCGAACAGCCGGCTTTCGCGGGGAAAGTCGCGCGACATCTCGATCTTGCGCCTGATGTAGGAGCGGATCTCGGGCACCGGGTCGCCATCGGCGTCGATCGCGCGCAGCGGCGCCAGCCAGGTGACCAGCAGGTCCTGGATCAGGCGGCGGTGAATGTCCTGCTTGCGCGGGAAGTAGTAGAGCAAATTGGGCTTCGACATGCCGGCGACTTCGGCGATCTGGTCGAGGGTCGAGCCGCGAAAACCATAGACGGAAAAGACGTCGAGGGCCGCTTCGAGGATCGCATCCTGTTTTTCGCGCTGGATGCGGGTGTGGGCACGCACCGTGGGATGCGCGCCTTTGAGGGTGGAGGCATCCGGTCCGGGTGCGGCCCGCCCTGCGCTTTTCAACTTGATCGACGCCATCGGGATGCTGAAGCGCCACGCGATCCGATGGATCGGGTACGCTCCACCTTTTTTTGTCGCATCGGATCGGTCCGAAAACCGCTTCGCACTTTCCGGTCCGATGCTTTAACGCTTTTTCCAACCAGTCAAAAGTTCGCGGCTTGCCGTCCGCCGTCAAGTGGCATCAAAGCTGAGCACACAAGTCAATAAACAAACGGGAGCCAGCGTGTCCGTCCCCTCCAATTCCGCGCCGAACGATCTGTCGGCCTTCTGGATGCCGTTCACGGCCAACCGCCAGTTCAAGAAGGCGCCGCGCCTGTTCGTCGCTGCCAAGGACATGCACTACACCACCGCCGATGGCCGCCAGGTGCTGGACGGCACGGCGGGGATGTGGTGCGTCAATGCCGGCCATGCGCGGCCCAAGATCGTCGAGGCCATCGCACGCCAGGCGGCCGAGCTCGACTTCGCGCCCGGCTTCCAGATGAGCCATCCCAAGGCGTTCGAACTGGCCAGCCGCATCGTCTCCATCGCGCCCAAGGGGCTCGAGCATGTGCTGTTCACCAATTCCGGCTCGGAATCGGTCGAGACGGCGCTGAAGCTCGCCATCGCCTATCAGCGCATAAGGGGCGAGGGCGGGCGCGTGCGGCTGATCGGGCGCGAGCGCGCCTATCACGGCGTCAATTTCGGCGGCACCGCGGTGGGTGGCATCACCGCCAACCGAAAAATGTTCGGCTCGCTCGTCGCGGGGGTCGATCACCTGCCGCATACGCATGATCTGCAACGGAACGGCTTTTCGCGCGGGCTGCCGCCGCACGGCGCCGATCTGGCCGACGCGCTCGAACGCCTCGTCACCCTGCACGACGCCTCGACCATCGCCGCCGTCATCGTCGAGCCGGTGGCCGGCTCGACGGGCGTGCTGATCCCGCCGCCGAACTATCTCAAACGGCTGCGCGAGATCACCAAAAAACACGGTATATTGCTGATCTTCGACGAGGTGATCACCGGCTATGGACGGCTCGGCACGCCCTTCGCCGCCGATTATTTCGGCGTGGTGCCGGACATCATGGTGACGGCCAAGGGGCTGACCAACGGCGTCATTCCCATGGGCGCGGTGCTGGTGTCGCCGGAAATCCACGATGCCTTCATGACCGGGCCCGAGCATCTGATCGAGTTCTTCCACGGCTATACCTATTCGGGCAATCCGATCGCCTCGGCGGCGGGGCTCGCGACGCTCGAGACCTATCGCGAGGAGGGCCTGCTGGAGCGCGGCGCGGCGCTGGCCCCGCTGTGGGAGGATGCGTTGCATTCACTGAGGGGCCTGCCGCATGTCATCGACATCCGCAATATCGGGCTGGTCGGCGCCATCGAGCTCGAGCCGATCGCCGGCCAGCCGACGAAGCGCGCCTTCTCGGCCTTTCTCAAGGCCTATGAAGCGGGGCTGCTGATCCGCACCACCGGCGACATCATCGCGCTCAGCCCGCCGCTGATCGTCAGCGAGGCGCAGATCGGCGAGATCGTCTCGACGCTGGAGGGGGTGCTGAGGACGCTTGAGTAATAGAACGGACATTCTATAGAAGGAGCTATAGAATTTCCGTTCCAGGGAGGACGTCGTGATGGACGTCATCGACAACGCCGTCGGCGGCAGGCGCTATGTTTCGGCTTCGGCGCGGCGCGTTCCGGTGTTCAACCCGGCGACCGGCGAGCAGAGCGCCGAATTGCCGCTGTCGACGCGCGACGAGCTCGAGGCAGCGGTGGCGGCGGCGAAGGCGGCTGCGCCCGGCTGGGCCGCGACCCCGCCGATGAAGCGCGCGCGGATCATGTTCCGGTTCAAGCAGCTTCTCGACGAGAATGCCGACGAACTGGCGCGCATCATCTCGCGCGAGCACGGCAAGATGCATGACGACGCGCTGGGCGAGATCGCGCGCGGCATCGACTGCGTCGACTTCGCCTGCGGCATCCCGCATCTGTTGAAAGGCGAGTTCTCGCGCAATGTCGGCCCGGCGATCGACACCTATTCCGACCGCCAGCCGCTCGGAATCGTCGCCGGCATCACCCCGTTCAACTTCCCGGCCATGGTGCCGATGTGGATGTATCCGCTGGCGATCGCGTGCGGCAACACCTTCATTTTAAAGCCGTCGGAGCGCGATCCCTCGGCCTCGCTGTTCTGCTGGGAGCTGTTCAAACAGGCGGGGCTGCCGGACGGCGTGTTCAACGTGATCAACGGCGACAAGGAGATGGTCGACGCCCTGCTCGACCATACCGACGTCAAGGCGGTGAGCTTCGTCGGCTCGACCCCCATCGCCGAATATGTCTATCAGCGCGGCACAAAGGCGGGAAAGCGCATGCAGGCGCTGGGCGGGGCCAAGAACCATATGGTGATCCTGCCCGACGCCGATCTCGACCAGGCGGCCAATGCGCTGATGGGTGCCGGCTACGGCTCGGCCGGCGAGCGCTGCATGGCGATCTCGGTGGCGGTGCCGGTGGGCGAGGCGACGGCCGACGCGCTGATCGAAAAGCTCAAGCCGCGCATCGAAAAGCTCAAGATCGGGCCGGCCACCGACCGCGAGGCGGAGATGGGGCCGGTAGTGACCAGCCAGCACCGCGACAGGATTCTGGACTATATCGACAAGGGCGTCGCGGAAGGCGCGAAGCTGGTCGTCGACGGGCGCGGTTTTTCGCTGCAGGGCTATGAGAACGGCTATTTCGTCGGCGGCACGCTGTTCGACGATGTGACGCCCGAGATGAGCATTTATCGCGACGAGATCTTCGGGCCGGTGCTGTCGGTGGTGCGGGCCCCGGACTATGCGGCGGCGGTCGATCTGATCCACGGGCACGAATATGCCAACGGCACGGCGATCTTCACCCGCGACGGCGACGCGGCGCGCGAGTTCGCCGACCGGATCAAGGTCGGCATGGTCGGCATCAACGTGCCGATCCCGGTGCCGGTCGCCTATCATTCCTTCGGCGGCTGGAAGCGCTCGCTGTTCGGCGACCACGCGATCTACGGGCCGGAGGGCGTGCATTTCTATACGCGGCTGAAAACGGTGACCACGCGCTGGCCGGCCGGCATCAAGGAAGGCGCGCAATTCACCTTCCCGTCCTGACATGGCGCCCTGCGGACACAAGAAAAAGCGGCGCCGGAGGCGCCGCTGTCAGTCGGTCAGGGAGAAAAACGAAGCCAGGGGGCGGGAGGGATCAGCCCTGTGGCTGGGGTACAATCCGCAGATAGGGCTTGAGTTCCTTCCAGCCACCGGGAAACTTCTCGCGCGCGGCCTCGTCCGAGACCGCCGGCACGATGATGACGTCCTCGCCCTGCTTCCAGTTGACCGGGGTGGCGACCTGGTGCCTGGCGGTGAGCTGCAAACTGTCGATGACGCGCAGCACCTCGTCGAAATTGCGGCCGGTCGAGGCGGGATACTCGATCTTGAGCTTCACCTTCTTGTCCGGGCCGATGACGAAGACCGAGCGCACGGTCAGCGTGTTGTCGGCATTGGGGTGGATCATGTCGAATTGCCGGGCGATGGAGCCGTCATCGGCGATCAGCGGGAAATTGAGGCTCGCGCCCTGGTTTCCTCGATGTCGCGCGCCCAGCCGGCATGGTCCTCGAGCTTGTCGACGGACAGGCCCAGCACCTTGACGCCGCGCTTTTCGAATTCGGGCTTGAGGCGCGCCGTATAGCCCAGTTCGGTGGTGCAGACGGGCGTGTAGTTCTTGGGGTGCGAGAACAGCACGGCCCAGTGCCCGTCGATGTAGTCGTGGAAGCTGATGCGGCCTTCGGTGGTGTCGGCCGTGAAGTCGGGGGCGGTATCGCCGATCAGAATCGACATGATGTCCTCGCTTGATGTGTTCCTGAAGCCGAACGCAAATATCGGGCTCGCGGTTTGGCTTAGGAAGGCCAGGGGGACGGAAAATCCATGCGGCAGCGCCCGGCCGAGGGGTAAACCATGCCTCGCCGGGGCATTTCTGCGCAAAGGCGGCGCCGGGGCCGCGGTGGGTCCCGGCGGATCGCCATGCAATGGGTGCGGATCAGGCCCGGGTTTCGTCCACGGTCTCGGCGCCGGGCGCGTTCTTCTTGATCGAGGCGATGCAGTTGCGGCTCGAGCTCTTGGAGCGGTAGGTCTCCGAGCGCACCATGGTCTCGCCATTGGAGGCGACGAAGCGCACGAAGGTCTGGCCGTCCTTGCTGGCGGCGATCTCGAAGCGGTAGCCCTGCCCGGTCTCGTCCCTGGTCAGGTCGACCACGGCCGCATCGGGGGCGTTCTTCTTGATCGAGGCGATGCAGTTCTCGGCGCTCTGGCGCGACTTGTAGGTCTCGGACCAGACCATGGTCTCGCCGTTATAGACGAATTTGGCGATGAACTCGCCGTTCTTTGACGGCGAAATCTTGAACCGGTGCGGCATGTGCTGGCCCCCTTTGACGCGATGCATGCATGTTGGCGCGGGCGCGCGAACAAGGGAAGGGGGCGAAGCCCTGTTTTGTCGCGTTTTAGCCTTTTTTGCCGCGCCCGCGCTCGTGCTCGTCGGGCCGGACGAGGGCGGAGAGGATCTCGTCGACCAGATCGAGGTCCTGGCGCTTGCCGGCGGCCTGCTGCTGCAGATCGACCAGATAGGAGGTGGTGTAGTAGAGCCGGCGCGCCAGCATGGTGG
>JAEWHZ010000332.1 GCA_023387585.1 Pseudomonadota bacterium | reverse complement strand
CGAAATCGCCGAGGAGAAGGAAGCCGTGGCCAATTACGGTTCGTCCGACTCGGGTGCCTCGCTCGGCGACATCCTCGGCGCCGCCCTCAAGGGCCGCGACGGCAACTGATCGCCGACCCATCGGCATCAAGATCGAGACCCGCGCCGGAAATGGCGCGGGTCTTTCGTATTTCACTGTCGGTTTCGGTTCGATCCGCGGCCGGCTTTTGTCGCCGTCATCCCGTCTCGTCATCCGGGCTGATCAGGTCGCCCGGCCCGACGCCGAGTGCCCGTGCGATCTCGTAGAGCGTCACCACGGTGGGGTTGCGCCGCCCACGTTCTAGGTCGCTGAGATATTGTTGGCTGAAACCGGACTGCTCTTCGAGTTGCTCCTGCGTGAGCCCCTTTTCCCGCCGGATGCGGGCGAGATTCCGACCAACCAGCTTGCGCATGTCCATACGCAAACCGATGGCAGCTTGTGTCGTCGGCGTTTATCAACTATAATATGTAAACAGCTATGGAAGATTATTCTGCTGCTCGAACGGCAGGATTCGGAAAGGGGCATCATGCGGCTTGTAACCCTTGCGCTGCTGATCGGGCTGACTCCGATGCCGGTCCTCGCGCAGCCTGCCCCGGCTGTCGTCCAGCAGCCGCGCTGCTGGCTGGGCAATATGGGCTATTCGCCGGGCAGCACCGTGCGGGCCGCCGACGCCGTCATGGTGTGTACCGACGATTTCGCCTGGCAGCCCACGGCTAACTGGGCTGCCGGCTGCTTGCACGCCGGCACGTTCTATGGCATCGGCGCCATTCCGAACGCATCGAACCAGCAGCAGGTGATCAGCGAATGCCAGCCGGACGGCACCTGGCGCCGCATCGGGGCGACCGACTGATCCGGAACGGCGCGCCTCCGGCGAGGCGCCCGTGACCGCCCCCACGTCCTGGCGCCCCCTAGAAACCGGCGATCTCGCCACCGTCGAAGCCATCGCGGCAAAGGTCCATCCCGGCTTCTTCGAACGCCCCGAGATATTCGCCGAGCGCATCGCGCTCTATCCCGCCGGCGCGCGCCTGTTGGAGATCGACGGCGTCTCGGCGGGCTATGTCTTCAGCCATCCCTACCGCCTCGGCGCGCTGCCGGCGCTCGACACCCTGCTCGGCGCGCTGCCGCCCGAGCCGGACTGCTTCTACCTGCACGATCTCGCCCTGCTGCCTGCCGCACGCGGGCGCGGCGCCGGCGCGGCCGTCACCACCGATCTCGCCGCCCATGCAGGCGCACAAGGTTTCGCCGCCATGGCGCTCGTCGCCGTCAACGGCTCGCAACCTTTCTGGCAGCGGCTCGGCTTCGCACCCTTCGAGACGAAAACGCTGCGCGACAAGCTTTTGAGCTACGGGCCGGAGGCGTGCTACATGCAGCGTCGGCTGTGAGCGCGAGGCACCAGAGCATCGGACCGAAAACTGCGTAGCGGTTTTCGGACCAATCCGATGCGCAAACAAGAATCTGGAGCGCATGTTCTGCCTTCATCAGAACGTCCAGCGCTCTAAGCCGGACTTGCATTTGCCGTGCGCGCCGGCCTAACTGCGCCAACCAACGGAGCGGCGGGCAGACCATGAGCGACGATTCCCGGTTCGATGGGGCCCATTCCCTTCTGGCGGCCGACCGGTATCGGCGCGCACGCGGCTTCTGGCGCCTGCTCGCCTTTCTCGCCCTTGCCGCGCTGGTGCTGGCGCTGATCGGCCGCTTCGCCTTTGGCGGCGGTCCTTCGCCGGACCGCATCGCGCGCATCGTCATCGACGGCACCATCGCCACTAATCCCGGCCGCCTACGCGTCATCGACGAACTGATCGAGGACGACGCCGTCAAGGCGGTGATTGTCGCCATCAACTCGCCCGGCGGCACCTCCGCCGGGGGCGAGGAAATTTTCGAGGCGCTTTCGCGCCTGCGCGCCGAAAAGCCGGTCGTCGCCGTCGTCAACGAACTGGCCGCGTCGGGCGGCTACATGGCAGCCATCGGCACCGAGCGCATCTTTACCCGGCGCCTGTCCATCGTCGGCTCGATCGGCGTCTTCTACCAGCACGTCAATGCCGGCGGCCTGCTCGATTCCATCGGCGTCGATCTGGAGCGCGTCGCTTCCGGCCCGCTCAAGGGTCAGCCGGAATTCGACGGCCCGATCACGCCCGAGGTCCGCGCCTCGCTCGAGGAACTGGTCAATTCGAGCTATGCCTGGTTCGTCGACATTGTGGCCGAACGTCGCGGCATCGATCGCGCCCGGACCCTGCGCCTCGCCGATGGCCGCGTGTTTTCCGGCTCGGATGCCCTCGAAGCCGGCCTCGTCGATGAAGTGGGCGGCGAAAGCGAAGCCGTTGCCTGGCTCGAAACCGAGCGCGAGATCGCCGAAGACCTGCCGGTCGTCACCGCCTATCCCAGGTCCGAACCGGGTGTGGGCTGGCTGACACGCTGGCTGGTGCACAGCGCCGTCGAAGCGTTCGGCGCGAGCGAGGGCGGCGCTCTGCCGCTTGACGGGCTGGTTTCGCTTTGGCAGGTTGACTTTAACGGCTAGCCACGCGAGGCGACGGGCTGCACATATGGGGCAGGGATGATCAAGTCTGAGCTCGTAGAGAAGCTGGCCGCGGAAAACCCGCACCTGTTTCAGCGTGACATCGAGAATATCGTCAACGCCATCCTCGATGAAATCGGCAGCGCCATGGCGCGTGGCGACCGGGTCGAGTTGCGCGGCTTCGGTGCTTTCTCGGTGAAGAACCGGCCGGCCCGGGTGGGGCGCAATCCGCGCACCGGCGAGCAGGTCGACGTTTCCGAGAAATACGTGCCCCAGTTCAAGGCGGGCAAGGAAATCCGCGAGCGGCTGAATCGCGGCTGACGCGGCAGGACAAGGACCCG
>JAEWHZ010000303.1 GCA_023387585.1 Pseudomonadota bacterium | reverse complement strand
TGCGCGGCGGCGAGGGCCTGGTCGAGGTCGGCGAGGATGTCGTCGATATGCTCGATGCCGATCGCGAGGCGCACATAGCCGGGGGTGACGCCGGCGGAGAGCTGTTCCTCGGGGGAGAGCTGGGAGTGCGTGGTGGTGGCCGGGTGGATGGCCAGCGAGCGCGCATCGCCGATATTGGCGGCGTGGTAGAACAGCTTCAGCGCATCGATGAAGCGCGCGCCCGCTTCACGGCCGGCGGCCAGCTCGAAGCCGAGCAGGGCGCCGAAGCCGCGGCGCAGGTATTTTTCTGCATTGGCGCGCTGCTGGCCGGTCTGCAGCGAGGGATAGTTGACCGAGGTGATCTCGGGGCGCTTGCTGAGCCATTCGGCGACTTTCTGGGCGTTCTCGAAATGGCGGTCGACCCGCAGGGCCAGCGTTTCGATGCCCTGGATGGTCAGGAAAGCGTTGAACGGCGAGAGGGCCGCGCCATGGGTGCGGAGCATGGTGGTGCGCGCCTTGAGGATATAGGCGATGGGACCGAGCGGCTTGGCCGCCTCGACCCAGACGGCGCCGTGATAGGCCGGGTCGGGCTGGTTGAGCAGCGGCTGGCGCTGCGGATTGGCCGACCAGTCGAAATTGCCGCCGTCGACGATGATGCCGCCGATCGAGTTACCGTGGCCGCCGAGATATTTCGTGGTGGAATGGATGATGACCGCGGCGCCTTCATCGAAGGGGCGGGCGGTGAGCGGGGCGGCGGTGTTGTCGACGATCAGCGGGATGCCGAACTCACGGCCGATGGCTGCGACCTCGGCGATGGGCAGCACCGCCAGCTTGGGATTGGGGAGCGTTTCGGCGTAGTAGACGCGGGTCTTGTCGTCGGTGGCGGCGCGGAAGTTTTCCGGATTGGACGGATCGACGAAGCGGACCTCGATGCCGGCCTCGCGGAAGGTGTTCTTGAACAGATTGTAGGAGCCGCCATAGAGGTCGGTCGAGGCGACGACGTTGTCGCCGGCAACGGCGAGGTTCTGCACCGAATAGGCCGTGGCGGACTGGCCGGAGGCGACGGCGAGCGCGGCCACGCCGCCTTCGAGGGCGGCGACGCGCTGTTCGAGCACATCGGTCGTCGGGTTGCCCAGGCGGGTATAGATGTTGCCCAGGCGCTTGAGGGCGAACAGGTCGGCGGCGTGCTCGCTATCCTCGAACTGGTAGGACGTGGTCTGGTAGATCGGCACGGCGACCGAGCCGGTCGTGGGATCGGAACGCCAGCCGGCGTGCAGCGCCTGGGTCTCGGGGTGCTTGGATTGGCTCATCTTGGTCTCCTCTGGATTGCGCCGAAGCTAGGATTTGTGCCGGACTTAAGCGAGCTTTGTTCTGCCAATTCGGCAGGGAAGGATTGAAACCGGTTTGCGCCGGAAGGGCTCAGCGCAGAACTTTGATCTAGAGCTCTTGTCCTGATGGGCCCAGAACAAGAGCTCCATGTCTCCTGTTCGTCACGTTTCCGAACCACAAAAGTGGTGCCCACTTTTGCTGGAAACGCTCAGAGCCGCTGCATCAGCCGGGTGAACATCATCAGTCCCTCGGGCCAGGGGCCGTGGCCGGAGGCGATGTCGATATGGCCGGCATCGCCCGCGAGGTGGAAATCCGAACCCCAGGCGGCGGCGAGATCGGCGGCGGTCTCGACGCTGACCAGCGGATCGGTGCTGGAGGCGACGAGCATCGAGGGGAAGGGGAGCGGATCGCGCGGCAGCGGGGCGAAGGCGCGGGCAGCTTCGGGCATTGTCGGGATGTCGCCGTCGAGATCGGGCGGGGAGACGAGGAAGGCGCCGCGTACCTTGGTGTCGGCGAAATTCCGGGCAGCATGGACGATGGCCGGCACGCCGAGCGAATGGCCGACCAGCACCACGGGGCGGGTGGCCATCATCACAGCGCGGGCGATGGCGGCGATCCAGGGCTCGCGCTGCGGGGCTTTGCCGGGGTCGGGCTCGACCAGGGCGGCGTGGGTGAAGCGTTCATGCCAGCGATGCTGCCAGTGGCCGGGGCCGGAAACGCCGAGGCCGGGCACGATGAGGATGTCGGTGTCGGCCATCCTCATGAGACGTCGTCCTTGCCGAAGACGCGGGCGAAGATCGTGTCGACATGCTTGAGATGGTAGGCGTCGTCGAACATGGCGTCGATTTGCTCGGCGCGGAGAGTCACTTGGGGGTCGTTCTTGAGCAGGCGCGCGAACAGGCCCGCGCGGTCGCCCTGATGCTGCCAGACCTGCATGGCGTTGCGCTGCACGGCGGCATAGCTGTCCTCGCGCGACAGGCCGGCCTGGGTGAGGGCGAGCAGCACGCGCTGGGAATTGTGCAACCCGCCGAGCAGGTCGAGATTGCGCTGCATGTTCTCGGGATAGACCAACAGCTTGTCGATGACGCCGGTGAGGCGCGCGAGGGCGAAATCGAGGGTGACGGTGGCGTCGGGGCCGATCATGCGCTCGACGGAGGAGTGCGAGATGTCGCGCTCGTGCCAGAGGGCGACGTTTTCGAGCGCGGGCACGACCATGCCGCGCACGAGGCGGGCGAGGCCGGTGAGGTTTTCGGTGAGCACCGGATTGCGCTTGTGCGGCATGGCCGAGGAGCCCTTCTGGCCGGGCGAGAAATATTCCTCGGCCTCCAGCACCTCGGTGCGCTGCAGATGGCGGATCTCGACGGCGAGGCGCTCGATGGAGGAGGCGACGACGCCGAGGGTTGCGAAGAACATGGCGTGGCGGTCGCGCGGGATCACCTGGGTCGAGACCGGCTCGATGCTCAGCCCGAGCTTTTCGGCGACGTAGATTTCGACTTCCGGGGCGATGTTGGCGAAGGTGCCGACGGCGCCGGAGATGGCGCAGGTGGCGATCTCCGCCCGGGCGGCGGCGAGGCGGGCGCGGTTGCGCGAAAACTCGGCATAGGCCTCGGCGAGCTTGACCCCGAAGGTGGTGGGCTCGGCATGGATGCCGTGGCTGCGGCCGATGGTTATGGTGTCCTTGTGCTCGAAGGCGCGGCGCTTGAGGGCGGCGAGCAGGGCGTCGATATCGGCGGTGAGGATATCGGCGGCGCGGGCGAGCTGGACGGCGAGCGTGGTGTCGAGCACGTCGGACGAGGTCATGCCCTGGTGCAGGAACCGTGCGTCCGGCCCGACGATCTCGCCCAGATGGGTGAGGAAGGCGATGACGTCGTGCTTGGTGGTGCGCTCGATCTCGTCGATGCGGGCGACGTCGAAGGCGTAGTCACCATGCTCGGCCTTGCGGGCGGACATGATGTCCCAGATGCGCTGCGCCGATTCGGCGGGAACGACGCCGAGCTCGGCGAGGCGGGTGGTGGCATGGGCCTCGATCTCGAACCAGATGGAAAAGCGCGTCTCGGCCGACCAGACGGCGACCATTTCGGGGCGGGAGTAGCGCGGAATCATGGGCTTGGCCTTGTGGTCTGAGACTTTGAATCAGGCAGGCATGGAGGGTACCCCCTCCCGACCTCCCCCTGATAGGGGGAGGGGCAGTTCAGTATTTGCCGTGGCCGCATCATCAGGCGAGGAGCGTCGTTGCGGCCTTGCGCAGCGCGGCGATGCGGGCGGCATAGGTCGAGGGATCGTTGCCGCCGAGAATGGAGGAGCCGGCGACGAGCGTCGTGGCGCCCGCGCGGGCGATGGCGCCGGCATTGTCCGGGCCGATGCCGCCATCGACCTCGATCTCGATGGCGCGCGTACCGATGAGTTCACGAACGGCGGCGATGCGGCCCAGCGTTTCGGGAATGAAGCTTTGGCCGCCGAAGCCGGGATTGACCGACATGATGAGGACGAGATCGACGAGGTCGAGCACCGGGGCGATGGCGGAAACCGGGGTGCCGGGGTTCAGCGCCACGCCGGCGCGGCAGCCGGCGGCGCGGATGGCCTGCAAGGTGCGGTGGATGTGCGGGCCGGCCTCGACATGGGCGGTGATGCGGTCGGCGCCGGCCCTGGCGAAGGCTGCGATGTAGGGATCGACCGGGGCGATCATCAGGTGGACGTCGAACAGCTTTTTCGTGCGCTTGCGCATGGCTTCAACGACCAGCGGGCCGAAGCTGATATTGGGCACGAAATGGCCGTCCATGATGTCGATATGGATGACATCGGCGCCGGCGCGGTCGAGCGCCTCGACTTCCTCGCCGAGCCGGGTGAAATCGGCCGACAGCACGGAAGGGGCGATGCGGAGCGGAAGGGCGGACATGGGGGCACCTCAGCCGGGAGGGGGTGAGGGAGCTATAGGGCGGGTGGATGCGCGGGGGCAAGGTGTTCGCTGATGCGCAAGGCGCCCATCCAATGCATGACACCAATGAAGGGGTGGCATCGGGGCGTGCATTAGCCTATCTCGGTCAACGTCTCGTGGAGACGATGACCGAGATAGGGTTTTTTCTCGGTCGCGTTTCCGAACCGCAAAACCGATGACCACTTTTGCTGGAAACGCTCCACGTCCGGCGCGATGCCGGACCGCGTCGGACCCGGCAGGGTTGGAGGATTTCGATGTCGGCCCAGACCCCCCTCAAGCGCCTGACCATTCGCGATATCGCCGCCATGCGGCGGCGCGGCGAGGCGATCGCCATGCTCACCGCCTATGACGCGACGACCGCGGCGCTGGTCGAGATGGCGGGCGTCGACATGATCCTGATCGGCGACAGCCTCGGCAATGTCGTCCTGGGGCACGAGACGACGCTGCCGGTGACGCTCGACGACATGATCCGCCATGCGGCGGCGGTGAAGCGCGGCTCGTCGCGGGCGCTGCTGGTGTGCGACATGCCGTTCGGCTCGGTGACGAACCCGGACGTGGCGTTGGCCAATGCGGTGCGGGTGATGAAGGAGACCGGCGTCGACGCGGTGAAGCTCGAAGGCGGGCTGGCCATGGCGCCGACCGTCGAGCGGCTGACGGCACACGGCATCGCGGTGATGGCGCATATCGGGCTCAGGCCGCAGGCCGTGCACCAGATGGGCGGCTATTACACCCATGGCAAGGACGAGGCTTCGGCCGAGCGGCTGCAGGAAGAGGCCAAAGCGCTGGAGGCGGCGGGGGCGTTCGCCATCGTGCTCGAGATGATGGTGCCGGCGCTGGCGGCGGAGATCACGCATGCGCTGAGCATTCCCACGATCGGCATCGGGGCGGGCAAGGATTGCGCGGGGCAGGTGCTGGTGGTCAACGATCTGATCGGGCTGAGCGTCAGGCCGCCGCCGAGCTTCGCCAAGCCGCGCGCCGACGTGGCCGGGGTGATCCGGGCGGCGGTGGAGGAGTATGTGGCGGAGACCAAGGCGGAACGCGGACCGATCCCGCTGCCGCGCCGGGCGGACTGATGGCCAATATCCTGATCGCCGTTTCCGGTTCGATCTCGGCCTACAAGATCGCCGATGTCGTGTCCGAGCTCGGCAAGGCGGGGCACCAGACGCAATGCCTGCTGACCGAGAGCGCCAAGGAATTCGTCAGCCCGCTGGTGCTGGAGACGCTGAGCGGCAGGCCGGCGCGTTCGGCGGTGTTCGGGCCGGACGTTTCCGGCACCGAGCATATCGATCTGGCGCGCTGGGCGGATTTGATGGTGTTCGCGCCGGCCAGCGCCAACATGATCGCCCGGCTGGCGCTGGGGCTGGCGGACGACCTGCCCTCGACCGTGGCGCTGGCGAGCGAGGCGCCGATGCTGGTCGCGCCGGCGATGAACACGGTGATGTGGGACAAGCCGATCGTGCAGCAGAATCTTGCGACCCTCGTTGCGCGGGGGGCGCAGGTGGTGCCGCCGGCTTCGGGGCTGCTGGCCTGCGGCGAGGTGGGCATGGGCAAGCTGGCGCCGGTGGCGACGATCGTTGCAGCCATCGAGGCGGCGCTGCGGCCGGCGAAGCGCGACCTCGAGGGCAAGCGCATATTGATCACGGCGGGGCCGACGACCACGGCCATCGATGCGGTGCGCTACATCACCAACCATTCGACCGGGCGTATGGGCGCGGCCATGGCCGAGGAGGCGCTGCGGCGCGGGGCGGTGGTGGACTACGTGCTCGGAATCGACAAGGGCGTGGTGCGGCCGGCGGCGCCGCGCGGGGCGGATGGGCGGCTGAACGTGGTGGAAGTGCGGACGGCCGAGGAGATGGCGGCGGCGGCGCTGGAAAGGCTGAAGCTGGCGCAGGGGGTGGTGGCGACGGCGGCGGTGATGGATTATGCCGTGGCGGCGCCATCCGCGAGCAAGCTGAAGCGGGCTTCGGAGTCCGTCGCGCTCGACATGGTGCCGTCGACCGACGTGCTGGGCACGCTGCGACAGGCGGCGAACGGGCAGTGGTTCCTGGGCTTTGCGGCCGAGACCGGCGATGTCGAGGCACATGGCAAGGGCAAGCTGGCGGCCAAGAAACTCGATTTCCTGTTCGCCAACGAAGTGGCGAAGCTGGGCGGGCAGGGGCAAACGGGGTTCGCCGTCGAGACCAATGCCGGCGTGCTGCTGGGTGCCGATGGGGCGAGGCACGAGCTGGCGCTGGGCAGCAAGGCCGAGATCGCCCGGCAGATCTGGGATATCATTGCATGACATTGATTTTGAGGGACAAGGCGGCGCTGCGCGCGTGGCGCGCCGCCCTGCCGGCGGGTGCGCGTCTCGGCTTCGTGCCGACCATGGGGGCGCTGCACGAGGGGCATCTGAGGCTGATGCGGCAGGCGCGGCAGGCGGCGGATGTCGTCGTCGCCTCGATCTTCGTCAACCCGCTGCAATTCGGGCCGAATGAGGATCTGAGCCGCTATCCGCGGCCGGTCGAGGCGGATATCGCCAAGCTCGAAGATCTGGGGGTGGACGCGCTGTTCCTGCCCTCGGTCGAGGACATGTATCCGCCGGGGGCTTCGACGGTGGTCGAGGAAACTTCGGTGTCGGCGCCGCTGTGCGGGGCGGTGCGGCCGGGGCATTTCCGGGGCGTGGCCACGGTGGTGCTGAAGCTGCTGAACCTCGTGCAGCCGCATGTGGCGGTGTTCGGGCAGAAGGACGCCCAGCAATGCGCGGTGATCGAGCGCATGGTGCGCGATTTCGACGTGCCGGTGGAGATTTTGCGCGGGGCAATCGTGCGCGAGGCGGACGGTTTGGCGCTGAGCTCGCGCAATGCCTACTTGTCCGCCGAGGACCGGGCGGCGGCGCCGCTGATCTTTGCCAGCCTGCAGGCCGCGGAGGCGGCGCATCGGGCCGGGGAGACCGATGCGGCAAGGCTGATCCGCATCGGGCGCGATGTGCTGGCGGGCTCGGCGCGGATCGCGGTGCAGTATTGGGAAGTGCGGGATCCCGAGAGCCTCGAGGCGCTGGAAACGGTCGGCGAGCGCGGGGCGTTGCTGGCGGTGGCGGCGCATCTGGGGACGACGCGGCTGATCGACAATCTCCTCTTGTAGCCGGGGCCTCACAACGCCGCGATGCGACCGTGGGGCTCATTGCTTTGCGGGCCGGCGGCGCTACACAGGACCCAGCAACAAGGAGAAGCGACCTTGGAATTCTCGCTGCCGCTGGTGTTCGGCGCAGGCGTGCTGAGCTTTCTCAGCCCCTGCGTGCTGCCGATGGTGCCGCCTTACCTGACCTATATGAGCGGGGCGAGCTTCGAGGAGTTTCGCGACGGCACGGCGGCGCGCACGCTGCCGTCCGGGCGGCTGGTGCTGACCTCGCTGTTCTTCATCCTCGGCTTCTCGCTGGTGTTCGTGACGCTGGGCGCCACGGCGACGGCGTTCGGGCAGGTGTTCCGCCAGGCGCTGCCGGTGCTGACGCCGCTGGCGGGCGTGGTGATCATCGCCATGGGGCTGCATTTCATCGGCGTGTTCCGCATCGGGTTTCTCGATCGGCAGTTGCGGATGGCGGGGCCGAAGGTGGCGACCGGGCCGGGCGGCGGGTTCGCGCTGGGGCTGGCCTTCGCCATCGGCTGGACGCCGTGCATCGGGCCGATCCTGGCGGCGATCCTGTCGGTGGCGGCGAGCCGGCAGACGGCCTATGAGGGCGCGGCGCTGCTGGGGCTCTATTCGGCGGGGCTGGGGCTGCCGTTCCTCTTGAGCGGGCTGGCGGTGGGGCCGTTCCTGTCGTTCTTTTCGAGCTTCCGCAAGCATTTGCGGACGGTGGAGCGCGTGGTCGGCGTGCTGCTGGTGCTGACCGGGCTGCTGTTCGTCACCGGGCATTTCACGCGGATATCGTTCTGGATGCTGGAGACGTTCCCGGCGCTGAGCCAGTTCGGCTAGCCGTTCAGATCAGCTTCATCGCGCGCAGCGAGGTGGAGCCGGATTTGCCGACGATGATGTGGTCGTGCAGCGTGATGCCGAGCGGGGTGGCGATGTCGGCGATGGCGCGGGTCATGCGCACGTCGGCCGAGGACGGGGCGGGATCGCCAGACGGGTGGTTGTGGACCATGATGATGGCGGAGGCCGAAAGCTCGAGGCTGCGCTTGATGACCTCGCGCGGATAGACGGGCGTGTGGTCGACCGTGCCGGTCTGCTGCACCTCGTCGGCGATCAGGCGGTTCTTCTTGTCGAGGAAGATGATGCGGAACTGCTCGATCGGCTCGAAGGCCATCTGGGCGCGGCAATATTCGACTAGCTCGGTCCAGGAGGACAGGATCGGCTTTTCGGTCGAGATGGTCTCGCGCGCGAAGCGGGCGGCGACGGCCTGGATGACCTTGATATGGGCGACCGAGGAATCGCCGAGCCCCTTGACGGCGCGCAGCCGGGTTTCAGGGGCGGCGAAGACGCGCGAGAAGGAGCCGAACTCCTTGAGCAGCGCTTTCGCCAGTGCCTTGGTGTCGCGGCGCGGAACGACGAGTTGCAGCGCGAGCTCGAGCAATTCGTAATCTTCGAGCGCCTCGCCGCCGACCTTGAGGAAGCGCTCGCGCACGCGGCGGCGATGGCCGGCGCGGTCGTCGGCGGGCCCGGAGCTGAGGGCGAAGCCCGCCTCGTCCTCAAGGCCGCCCGACATCAGCCCTGCCGCGCGGCGAGCGGGTTGAACAGATTGGCCGGCGAGGCGGTGAAGACCTCGCAGCCGGTCTCGGTGATGCCGATCGAATGCTCGCACTGGGCCGACAGGGTGCGGTCGCGGGTGACGGCGGTCCAGCCGTCGGCGAGGATCTTTACGTGCGGGCGGCCGAGATTGATCATCGGCTCGATGGTGAAGATCATGCCCGGCCTGAGCTCGGGGCCCATGCCGGGCGTTCCGAAATGCATGATGTTGGGCTCGTCGTGGAATAGCCGGCCGACGCCGTGGCCGACGAAATCGCGCACGACCGAGGTGCGCTCGGCCTCGGCATAGCGCTGGATGGCGGCGCCGATATCGCCGGTGGTGTTGCCGGGGCGGGCCGCCTCGATGCCGCGGGCGAGGGACTCGTAGGTGACCTCGATCAGCCGCTCGGCCTTGCGCGAAATCTCGCCCACCGGATACATGCGGCTCGAATCGCCGTACCAGCCATCGACCACCAGAGTGAGGTCGATATTGACGATGTCGCCCTCGCGCAGTCCGCGATCGTCGGGGATGCCATGGCAGACGACGTGGTTGATCGAGGTGCACAGCGAGTGCCGGAAGCCCTTGTAGAACAGGGTGGCGGGGGTGGCGCCGTGATCTCGGGCGAATTCGTAGGCCAGCCGGTCGAGCCTGGCCGTCGGCACGCCCGGCTCGACATGGGGCACCAGCATGTCGAGGGCCTCGGCGGTCAGCCGGCCGGCCTTGCGCATGGCGGCGAACCCCTCGGCATCGTGCAGCGGGATGATGCCGGGGGAGCGGCGGGTCTGGGTTTCGGCGTCGACGTAAGTGATCATGAATCCTGATCGAAGCGCTTCACGCGCGCATGGGGTGCAGCATGCGGCAAGACTTAGTGGGTCGGCCGCGCGAAGGGAAGGGGCCGGCGGCGCGCTTGACCTTTCGTGAGCCAGGGCGCATGCAGGACGGGCCCATTCGGACATCGCGATGACGACCAACGACACACGCATCACCGCCGGCCTTGTGGTGATCGGCGACGAAATTCTTTCCGGCCGCACCAAGGACGTGAATATCGGCGCCACCGCCGATTTCTGCACCGATCTGGGGATCGACCTCATGGAGGTGCGGGTGGTGTCGGACGAGATGGACGACATCGTCGACGCCGTGAACGCGCTGCGGGCGCGCTACACCTATGTGTTCACCACCGGCGGCATCGGGCCGACGCATGACGACATCACCGCCGACGCCATAGCGCGCGCCTTCGGCGTGGCGCTGCCGATCAACGAGACGGCGCGGGCCATGCTGGAGACGCGCTGGAAACAGACGGGCACCGAGGTGAACGAGGCGCGGCTGCGCATGGCGCGCATTCCCGAGGGTGCGGACCTGATCGTCAACTCGGTGAGCGCGGCGCCGGGCTTTCGCATCGGGAACGTGCATGTCATGGCCGGGGTGCCGGTGATCATGCGCGCCATGCTCGAGGCGCTGGCGCCGACGCTGAAGGGCAGCCGCAAGGTGCTTTCGAGCGCGGTGAAGGCGGCGGTGGGCGAGGGCACGATCGGCGGGCCGCTGGCGGTGCTTCAGGAGCGGTTCCCGGACGTGAAGATGGGCTCCTATCCGCAGATGGGGCTGGGCACGGTAATGACCGAGCTGGTGCTGCGCTCGGCCGATGCGGACAGGCTGGCCGAGGCGACGGCGGCGGTGCGGGCCATGGTGGACAAGGCGCATCAAGCAGCCGGGGTGAGCGCGCCGGAAAACTGAGGCTTCGCCGGGCGCGCGGGTTCTGGTAAAGGGCACGCCTTCCAAAGGGAGAGTCGGATTTGAACAACCAGAAATCGTTTCCGGTGAGCTGGGACCAGTTCCATCGCGACAGCCGGGCGCTGGCCTGGCGGCTGATGGGGCT
>JAEWHZ010000033.1 GCA_023387585.1 Pseudomonadota bacterium | reverse complement strand
CGTGCCGGTTGGCATAGCGCAGATCGAGATATTCCGGCTGCGTGCTGGTGCCGATATAGATTTTGCCGTCGACGAGCATGGCCACCCCGTTTCGGATCGCCGAGCCTTATAGCCGCCGCACGCGCGCGCGAACAAGCGCGGATACGGCAATTGCCCGATTTCCCTCGGTTTACCGCGTTCTCCCAAAGCGTTTGGCCTTTTGCCCGCTTCGGGCCACAAACGATATCCCATCGTTCGAAAGGCCCGGCATGCCCGCTCTGTCCCGCCGCCATTTCGC
The DNA here is from genome assembly GCA_023387585.1 of Pseudomonadota bacterium. Lineage (GTDB taxonomy): Bacteria > Pseudomonadota > Alphaproteobacteria > Rhizobiales > Devosiaceae > Devosia. The sequence continues at coordinate 4,591 of JAEWHZ010000033.1, read as the reverse complement.
CGCCGGCCTCGCCGCCCTGCCCTTGCTGCCGGTGGCGCGGGCGTTCGGCGCCGAGCCGCTGCGACTGGTCGAGGGCACCGACCAGACCGCCGCCATCCAGCGTGCGATCGACGGCTCCGACGTCGTCCAGCTCCCGGCCGGCCGCTTCTTCGCCGAGAACCTGCGGCTTCGCGGCGGCACCAGGCTCATCGGCCGGGCCGGTGCCACCGAGCTGATCGGCAGCACCATATTGTCGCTCGACGGCACCCACGCCGTGCGGATTTCCGGGCTCACCCTCACCGGCCTGCGCAGCAGCGGCGACGCGCCGCTCATCGCGGCCGTGGAGGCCACCGACCTCGATATCGACTCCATGGTCCTCAACACCGCCGGCATCGGCATCGATGCCCATCGCAGCGGCGGCCGGATCGCGAATTGCCGCTTCTACGATTTCGGCGATGCCGCCATCCATTCGCTCGACAGCAACGGCTTCACCATCACCGATTGCTTCGTCGCCCGCTGCGGCAATGCCGCGTTCCGCATCTGGGGCGCCACGCCGCGCCATGACGGCTCGATCCTGCGCGCCAACCGCATCCGCGACATTCGCTGGGACGATGGCGGCAACGGCCAGAACGGCAACGGCATCAACGTTTTCCGCGCCGATGGCGTCATCGTCGCCGATAACCAGTTCGACAATTGCGCCTTCACCGCCATCCGCCTCAACGCCACCAGCAACACGCTGGTGCGCGGCAATGTCTGCCGCGACAGCGGCGAGGTCGCGATCTTCTCCGAGTTCGAATTCTCCGGCTCGGTCATCGCCGACAATTTGATCGACGGCGCCGCCGCCGGCATCTCGATGACCAATCTCGATTCCGGCGGCCATCTCGCGAGCTGTACCGGCAACATCGTGCGCAACATCCTCCCGCGCTCGACGGTCAACCCCGACACCGTGCCCTACGGCATCGCCGCCGAAGCCGATGCGGTCATCTCCGGCAATGTCGTCGACACCGTTCCCGGCATCGGCATCGCCGCCGGCTACGGCCCCTATCTGCGCAATGTGGTCATTTCCTCGAACGTCGTGCGCAACGCCCGCATCGGCATCGGCGTCAGCATCGCCGAGGGCGCCGGGGCCGTGCACATCGCCGACAACCTCGTCGCCGCCTCCGAAACCTCCATCGCCGGCCTCGCCTGGGACCGCATCGTTGAGCCGGACCTCACCGTCAAATCCGCCCGCTCCGCCAATGTCACGGCGGCGAACAACCGGGTGGCGGCGGAATAGGCCCTAAACCGGAAACGGCTCCACCGCCTTCATCGTGCCCACCGCGCGCCCGCGCACATTGCGCAGGGTCTGCGTCGCCAGCGCCTCCAGCTCTGCGCGCTGCCCTGCATCGGGGTCGGCGATCGCGAGCAGCGTCGCGGCCAGCATGGCGTGCGAGGCGGCCATGTTGCCGTCGTCGCATTTGATGGCATAGCCCCAGCCCTTGTCGCGCAGGGCGCCGCATTGCACGCCTTCCGCCCCGCCCTTCTGCATCAGTCGCCCGCCGAACGCCGTCATCAGCAGCGTGTCGGGATGCCCGGTGCCGGCGACGAGATGCGGATGGCGGGTCGCCGCGTCGAACAGGGTTTTCGCGCCCGCGGCCCGAACGGGCGACAGGCCCTTGCCGGTCGCCATGCGGGCAAAGCCCTGAGCAAAAGCGCGCAAGGGCGCGGCGTAGGTAGGGATCGAGCAGCCATCGGTGCCGCAGCGCCCGAGATCGAGCTTCTCGCCGATCACCGCCTCGATGGCGCGGCGCACCGCAAGCTGCACGCCGTGCTCGCGCTCGACATAGCCGGCCGGGTCGAGCCCAAGCGCCCGCACCGCCGACAGCATGCCGGCATGCTTGCCCGAGCAGTTGTTGTGCAGCGGGCCGGGCTCGCGCTCCTCGGCCCGCAGTTTTTGGCGCGCGGCGGCATTGCTCGGCGGATGCGCGCCGCATTCGAGCGCGTCCGCCGACAGGCCCAGCCGTTCGAGAAATGCCGCAACGCGCGATACATGCGCGTCCTCGCCATGATGCGAGGCGCAGGCCAGTGCCAGTTCCTCGTCATTGACGCCGAAGCGGTCGATGGCGCCCGAATCGAAGATCGCCAGGGCCTGCATCGCCTTGATGGAAGAGCGCGGGAAGATCGCCCGCTCGATGTCGCCAACGGCGGCGATCACCCGCCCCTCGGCGTCGACCACGGCGATGGCGCCGCGATGGCGGTTTTCTACCCAGGCATCGCGCCTGGTCTCGACGAGAACGGGATTGGCCTGCATCACGAAAAACTCCGGTCCGATGCGGCTTGCGAACCGCATGGGACCGGAAAAGTCAACGCATGGGAGGAGGCGGGTGGAAACTCAGATATCGCCGACCGGGGTCAGGTAGCGCGAATTGACCCAGCCATTCAGGCCGCCGCGCTCGATCAGGCACCAGTCGGTGGCATTGGCGATGATGTTGCAGCGCTCGACCCAAACATGGGTGTCTGGCGCCAGGGCGCCGATGCGCTGCGAATGGGCGGCCGGCCAGCGGCGCACGTTCAGCACGTCCCACCAGGGCAGATTGTCGACCTTGGCCACCTGCTGCACCGGATAGCCCGCTGCCATGGCGGGGGTCACCGCGAACGCCGCCGCTCCGGCGATGACGAGCCCGGCAAGCGCTGCGACGAGAAATTTTTCGTGTTGCCTGTTCATTTCGACGCCCCTCGAAAATGTGGTTTCGTTTCGATGGCGTCACCCTGCACCCGGCGGCTTGAACCGGCTCTGAGGTTCTCGTTCAGACTCCGTTCATCTTTGTCGTCCAGCGCTCCAGTGCCGTGAACCCGTCATAGATCAGCACCGCCAGCACGCCGACGATCAGCCCGCCCTGGGCGACGAAGGCGGTGTTGCCGCTCAGCAATCCGGCGATGATCACCTCGCCCAGCGTCTTGGCCGCCACCGTCGAGCCGATGGTCGCCGTCGACAGCGCGATGACGGCCGAGAGCCGGATTCCCACCAGCATCACCGGCAGCGCCAGCGGCAGTTCCACGCGAACCAGGCGCTGCAAGCCCGTCATCCCCACGCCCCGCGCCGCCTCGAGAACCGGTCGCGGCAGGCTGGAAAGACCGGCAAGGCTGTTCTCGAAGATCGGCAGCAGGCCGTAAAGGAACAGCGCCACCAGCGTCGGCGCCGTGCCGAACCCCAGCGCCGGCACCGCCAGCGCCAGCACCGCCACCGGTGGAAAGGTCTGGCCGATATTGGCGATGCTGCGCGACAGCGGCAGGAAATCGGCGCCGAAGGGCCGCGTCACCAATATGGCGAGGCCGATGGCGACGAGGCTCGCCGCCAGCATGGTCACGGCGACGATGCCGAGATGGCTGATGGTGATGTCGAGCAGATCGCCCTGATTGTAGATCACCGGCTGCCCCGCCCGGGCCAGCGGCGCCAGCAAAGGCTCGAAGACGTGCGGGGCGACGAGAAAGGCGATCAGCACCGCCAGAACCAGCACGCGGATGACGGTACCGCTCCTCATTCCGGCCGCGCCGCCGCCTTCGCCAACGCCTCGGCGGTGATGCGGCCGATGATGACGCCGTCGCGCTCGACCGGCAGCGCCGCGCGGCGCGACCACAGCAATTCGCCATAGGCCTGGCGCAGCGTCGCCCCGGCGGAAACCGGCGCGCCCCCGGCGTCTCCGGGCTCGACCAGCGAAGCCACCTGCGCCAGCCCGAGCAGCCGGAACGCCCGGTCGCCGCCGACCAGCTCGGCGACGAAAGCGGTGGCCGGCTCGGCGATTATGCGCTGCGGCGTGTCGCACTGGATCAGCTTTCCGCCCTGCATCACCGCGATGCGCGAGCCGAGGCGCATCGCCTCCTCCATGTCGTGCGTCACCAGCACGATGGTGGTGCCGAAGCGGCGCTGGATGGCCAGCAGATCGTCCTGCGCCTTGGCGCGGATCACCGGATCGAGCGCCCCGAACGGCTCGTCCATCAACAGGATCGCCGGCTCGGCCGCCAACGCCCGCGCCACCCCGACGCGCTGCTGCTCGCCGCCGGAAAGCCGGGCCGGCAGGCGGTCGCGGAACTGGGCCGGATCGAGCTGGAACAGGGTCAGCAATTCGTCGACGCGCCCGGAGATGCGCGCCCGATCCCAGCCCAGCAGTTGCGGCACGGTGGCGATGTTCTGCGCCACGGTACGGTGCGGAAACAGCCCGTGTCCCTGAATGGCATAGCCGATGCGCCGGCGCAGCGTATAGGCGGGAATGTCGCGCGTATCCTGCCCGTCGATCAGGATGCGGCCGTCGCTCGGCTCGACCAGCCGGTTGATCATGCGCAATAGCGTGGTCTTGCCCGATCCCGAGGTACCGACGATGACGCAGATGTCGCCGGACGGCACTTCGAGGCTCACCCCGTCCACCGCGGCCATGTCGCCATAGTGGCGCGAAACGTTCTGAAGCGAAATCATGCGGGCCGGCTCCATGGCGCGACGAGGCCGATGATGGCGTCGAGCACCACCCCGGCGGCGAAGGCCAGCGCCACGGTGGGCACCGCGCCGAGCAGCACCAGGTCCATCGCCGTCTGGCCGATGCCCTGGAACACGAAGACCCCGAAGCCGCCGCCGCCGATC